>CAZIIV010000011.1:0-38816 GCA_964539365.1 uncultured Desulfobacteraceae bacterium
CCACGTTTTTAAAGGTATTTTTTATAGTCAGACCTATATAGTTCTGAACGGCATAAAGCCTGATATTTGTCATAAGAGGATATTTTTAAATAGGATTCTTTGGGAGTTTCTGTTGCGTCTTTCATTCCAGTCCCGCAATGGCCCCGAAGTTGTTTGGAGGGCAGGGTATCGGGATTACCTTTTCGCCTGGCCGGGCTAGCCCTTCAAGTCATTTGAGCGCAAAGAATTCAAGAAAATAGCGATTCCCCTGTGCCATTTCTGTGTCCGTCATGAATACAAAATGGGTAATTTTTTGGCACATAATCAGCCATTTTGCAGCGCAAGGGATTTTTTTGGGCATTGTCCCCAAAAAATTGTGTTTTTTTTGTGCCTATCATGTCAATTTTTTCCTAAAAAACCCTAACATATCCCAACATAATGAGCAATAAAAAAAGCCAGTGAAAACAGCTTACTAATTGTATTCACTGGCTTTCTTAAAATAGTAAAATTCGGTCTCAAAATCCCGCGGGGGCAACCCCGTGTCGGTTCGATTCCGACCTCCGGCACCAATTCAAAAGCCAACCGTTTCTAAAACGACTTAAATTTATTTAGAACAAACCAAATCGTTATCCGCGTCCTTCCAGACGGGAAAGAATTCTCTGGCGTTTTGCAGGGCCTCATAGGACAGATCGACCGTATGGGTAATTGTCGCATTCTTTTTATGAAATATAATGTTACCAAGGGGATCGATGATTGAAGAATCCCCACTGTACGTATGACCGTTTCCGTCGACTCCCACGCGATTAACCCCTATAACATAACACTGGTTTTCGACGGCTCGAGCCTGAAGCAGCAACTTCCAGTGAACGGAACGTCTTTCAGGCCAGTTGGCGATAAATATGGCCGCATCATACCCGTTTTCGATGTTTCGCGTCCACACCGGAAACCGCAAATCATAACAGATAAACGGTCTTATATTCCAGCCTTGCAGTTCAACCGTAATATTTTGACGACCTTGACTGTATACTTTTTCTTCACCGGCCATACGAAAGAGATGCCGTTTATCGTAAGTAAAGATCTGCCCGTGGGGCTTTGCCCAGATCAACCGGTTGAAAAATTTACCCTTATCGGTGACAATGATACTTCCGACGATGTCGGCATTCTTTTGCCGTGATTTCTCTCTCAGCCATTTTACGGAAGACCCCTTCATGTTTTGAGCAAGATCGACGGGGTTCATGCTGAAACCGGTGGTAAACATTTCCGGCAATACGATAAGATGTGTATTATCTTGGATTGCGTTAATCTTATCATCAAACGCAGCGAGGTTGGACTCAATGTCTTCCCAGACCAGTTCGGTCTGAATAATCGTGGTTTTTAAATCCGGCATAATTTCTCCGCGGCGCTGTCCAGGGTTTGATCTTTTTTCGCAAAGCAAAATCGCAAAACACGATGATCGTCTTTTTGATGAGAAAAAAAGCACCGGTATGCATTAACTCGTCCGTCCGTAATTCTATATTAAGACATAAATATTAAGTCAATGTATAATCTTTACTGCGGTTTTAATTGCTATTCTAAAGATCGCAATCCATACACGCCGTCGTGGAGCGGTCTCCCCCTCTTGGGATTCAAAAGCCCTTACCCCCGAACATCCCTGCTCTTCCCATTGACACCCGACAACGGTTAGCCTATAGTGAACATATTAAAATCGTTCTGTAATTTTTTTGCGGGAAAGATCATGGTAAAAAAAATAATTTCCGGCGGTCAGACGGGCGCTGACCGGGCCGCACTTGATGTTGCAATTAAGTTGGGGGTTTTACATGGCGGGTGGATACCCAAAGGACGATTAACGGAAAATGGTATGCTGGATGACAGATACCATTTAAAAGAAATGGAAACGGCCAACTATAACAAACGAACCGAACAGAATGTTATAGATTCCGACGGCACCCTGATCATATCCCATGGCAAACTTACCGGAGGTTCAGAATATACTCGAGACATGGCGCTGGAACATGGGCGCCCGTGGCTTCATATAGACTTAAACAAAACCACGCCTTCTCAAGCCGCAAGACGAATCAAACATTGGCTGGCAGAACATGAAATTGACGTTCTGAATGTTGCGGGGCCAAGAGCAAGCAAGGACCCTTTCATATACGGGTCCACGACCGATGTTCTGGAAAAAGCTTTGTGTTGAGTCGGCTTGTTTGACATAACGGTTTTAACGGGAATGAAATGTTAAAAATTGTTTTTGTGTGTACGGGAAACATTTGCCGCAGTCCTATGGCGGAAGGTTTTTTGCGATATAAATGGCACCAAATGAAACGAGATGATCTTATTGTTTCATCCATGGGTATTCACGGAATAACGGATTCTCCAGCCACCGAATATGCTCAGGATGTCTGTAAAAAAAACGGTTTTGATATTTCATCCCACAGGGCCCGATCCCTTGTTGGGAAAGAGCTGCTCAAGGCGGACCTGATTCTGTGTATGGAACCGGTCCATAAGAAATTCGTTCAGGTTTTCTTTCCGTGGCGCCGGGACCGGGTTGCTCTTTTGGGTGCCTGGCCCGACAGGGAAACCAGAAAAAGCGCCATCGAAGATCCCATGGGCGGTTCTTACAAAAAATACCAAAGGGTATTTACAACAATCAAGGAGCACATAGAGCGAATCATACCGCTGTTGTAATCCAGCAGCCCGGCTGATTTCCATCCGGCAATAAGGGGAAATCCATGATTGCCCAAAGCCTGGCGGGCCTGGTCGTCTTCGCCGGAATTGCCTGGCTGATCAGTGAAAACCGCACAAAGGTAAGTTTAAAAATTATCATCACCGGAATCTTAATCCAGTTTGCTGTAGGATTCATACTGGTAAAACTGCCGGTGTTCAGAAAATTTTTTATCTCTTTGAATCAACTGGTTTTATGCCTCGAAGAATCCACAACCGCAGGAACCTCTATGGTGTTCGGATATCTTGGGGGCGGACCCCCTCCGTTTGTTGAAAAATATCCGTCAGCCAGCTTTATTTTAGCCTTCAGGACGCTTCCTCTCATTCTTCTCATTAGCGCCCTTTCAGCGCTTCTGTTTTACTGGAAAATTCTGCCGATGGTGGTAAAGGCCTTTTCATGGGCATTACAAAAGACCATATGCTGATTGTGCTTGTGGCTTTGGTTCATCTTGTTAATATCATCCTGTCTTTTTTACCGGAATTTGGCGATCAACCGGTCACACTGCAAAGGCTTCTTGGCCTACCTTGATATGAGCCGTCTGGCACCAGGCGCGCTGAGCCAGAAAAGCCTGATAATTATGACATATGCCATGTGCGGTTTTGCTAATCCCGGAAGTCTGGGAATTATGATCGGAGGAATGGGGACAATGGCCCCCGAAAGACGCGAGGAAATCGTTTTGTTGGCGTTCCGTTCCATCGTAGCCGGTACGCTGGCTACTTGTATGACCGGAGCCGGTCGTCGGTATTCTTATGGGCTGACTCGAAAGCGGAAGGAAACTAATCTAGCTCGGGTCGGTTTCGGTTCGAGTCAAAACAAGCGGTCCGGATCCGGTAAGAAAAAGCTTTATCCAGTCAAAACCAAACTTCATCAGATCGACATCCGACTTCTTCAATTTTTCAATTTTTTCCCCGTGCAAATCAAAGCGTGATAAAAAAGTGCTCTCGAAGATGAATTTCTTAAACACATCTATATTAAAACAGGCCATAAACGCCATCTTTAAGGCAGGGTTGTCTGTCCCTTGAGTACCCCATGGATTTGCTCTGAATATGGAATCAATGTCTACCCACAAGTCATTCATCTCATTATATACTTCCATCTCCTGGCCTTGAATCCACTCCGTCACCGTCCATTCACGAGATTCTTCATGCCCAAGACAGTAACCGTGACGCATAATGAAGTATATGACCTTGCGTCCATTTTGATCACCGGTTCTTGCTACGGCGCGTTCCAGCGGATAGGACCGGCAGGAAAACGGGCGGTCTTTGTATATGGTACATCCTACAGGAGACAGGAAGGGACATGATTTTTCTTTATCATCCGACATTTTAAGCATAAGGCTTGGAAAATACGGGTTGTCTCTAAATGCTTGAATCGTATATTGTTCGAGAAATCGATCCGAAGAAATACCGAGTCCGCTCTTCATGCGGATAATATCATAGGGATAAAGATACATGTCCGCGTCCTTGCAGCATCGGGTAAAACACGCAACCTCGGGATGACAATCAAACCGGATTTTGTCTTTGGTTCGGATCTTTTTTCTGCCGCGTATTTGTCCATTAAAAACATTATCCTTCATAATTTATCGGCCACCCCTTCATCTTTTTGTGTTTTAATAACTATAAGATGTAGCCCTCAACCATTATCAAACAATTAAAATACGTTGCATTCTGATTGTAAAGCAAGAGCAAAGTTGTTTTTTTTAATTCTTTGACTTTTCTAAAAAAAAGCTTGAGCCCTCGTTTAATTTTATATAACGTATAGACATAACGGCAACTTTTTATTATGATCTGTTTCGGGTTACGGCATACGATTTTTCCTTTTATAAAGGTCTCAAACAGCGTTTATGCAAGAAAATACCCCCACAGGCAACCGAGAGGAAAAAAGATCTCAAACAAGAAAGGTACTGGACAGGTATTACAGCGTAGAGTTTCAGTTAAAAGAAACCGGTAGTCTTTATCATTTTAAATTGAGGGATCTTTCATCAGACGGTTTGGGGCTTCTGGTAAATGAAAACTCTGCGGTACTGGAACATTTAACGGTAAATGAAATATTAAAAATGAAATATTATCCCCCTGAAGCGTCGAGCTCTGCCGAATTCATAACAACAAAAATCAAGCATATCACAAAAAAAGAACGGGGATCATTTAAAGGACATTTTTTAATTGGTTTGTCAATTATAGAAAAAGACGCTCTTGATAATCAACCGTAAAATTAAAAAAGTTTGAGTTGTGTTGGACCGCTTTGTTTTTTCTTGCCCGAAATAGATTTCTCTTCTGTTTTTAGACGGTTTTCAATTTCCTCGACAAATGGTGATACGGTTCGGTTTTTGGGTTTACCGTAAATTTTCCTTTTTTTTGCAAACGTGAAGTATAGTCGCTCCCGGGCACGGGTCATGGAAACATAAAAAAGCCGTCTTTCTTCGTCCACATCCGCCGTATCCAAACCCAATCCCTGAAACGGCAGATACCCATTTTCACATCCAACAAGAAAAACCACTGGAAATTCAAGGCCTTTAGCAGCATGCATGGTCATCAACGAAACTTTTTCGGCATCGCGTTCATAACTGTCCGTATCGGTGTTCAAGGCGATCGTGGCAATAAAAGCAGACGTGTTAAAATCAAATGATTTGCTGATATCAATCAATCGTTTTAACTCCGGTTTTGTTTTTGGGTCGCCGTTTATGGTTTCCGAAAGCCGAGTGTGTTTCACGAGAAACACAAGCTTTTTTTCAAGATCCAACGCTTTGATCTTTTTCTTTATTTCCAAAAGATCACTTAAAAAACCATTTAATCTTAACTGCCTTGCCCGATCCATTGCTGTTATGGGTAATTTTCTGGCGTTATCTATTGCTTTTGACAGTGAAAATCGGTTTTTGTAGCTCCAGTTTTTTAAAATCTCTGCTGTTTTTCTTCCGATCGGTTTCTTTAATAACTTTATAATTCTTTCAAAATCAGCAAAACATCCGGACCCTTCAACGATTTTTAATAATGAGATTAATTCCTTTATGTTTTTTGTGTCAAAGGCGTTTTTCCGGCTAACGATTTGATAGGGGATGCCGGCTCTATCAAAGACTTCTGAAAAAATTCTATTTTGAGCGTCGGTTCGGTATAACACGGCAAAATCAGAAAAACTTTTGTTCGGTATCTGGTGCCGATCGGAAGCGCGACCGAAATCCATAAAATGAAACCCCATACCCCCCATTAATTTTTCAATAATTTTACCAACCGCAACAGCTTCGCCTTTTGCCGAAGCTGTTTCAATGATACTGATGGTTTTTACTCCGCTAATCGTAGAATAAATACGAGACCTGTGAGCCTCTTTTTCTCGCGCACTTATGACCTGATACGATGCGTCAAGAATAGTCTGGGTTGAACGGTAGTTTTGTGTAAGTCTGAAAACCTCGGTATCGGGATAATCTTTAATAAAGCTATTAAAATATTTAACATCCGACCCCCTGAACCCATAAATTGACTGGTCCGGATCTCCTATAGCGCAAATATTCCTGTTTTCACTTCCGGGGGGGACGAGCTGTTTTAATAACCGGTACTGTCCATGATTTAAATCCTGATATTCATCTACAAAAACAAACCGATAAAGTTCTCGGTATTTTTTGATAATATCTTTGTCTGTTTCAAAAAGACGCACACTGTTATAGATCAAATCTTCATAATCACAGAGTCCCTGAATGGACAGCAGGTTCTGATAACATCTTAATACAGTAAGAAAAATCTGTTCTTGGGAACCGGCAATTTCATCAGCACTTTCCCAGGGGGGAGTTATCGACCGCTTGGTTGACGCAATCCAATCTAAAAGCGTTTTTGGCTTCACGGTCACCGTATGTCCATTTTTCTCAATATGTTTGATCACATCCGAAATTATATTTTTTCGATCCTCCTCATCGATGATTACACAGTCTTTTTGATTATGATCATTTAACACGGCTAAACAAAAACTGTGAAATGTTCCCACAAAAGGAAGTTGTTTGGAATTTTTTAATAAATATTTGAATCGTTGTCGCATTTCCTGGGCGGCCTTGTTTGTAAACGTGACTGCCAGAATATGTTTAGGCAAAACTTTTCTGCATGTTACAAGGTGCGCTATCCGATGGGTCAGGGTTCGTGTTTTGCCGGTACCCGGACCGGCCACGATAACCATCGGGCCTTTTTCGTATTCAACCGCCCGACGCTGTTCGTTGTTCAACTCAACCCTGCCGAACTCGACATCGCCTTCTTTCTCCAACGCATTGCAATGAACATCTTTATTTTTTATCACCCTGTCAGTGCGTGCCGTATGACCAATGGGTTTGGATGATTTTTGATGATGTGATTTTTGGTATTTTACTTCTTTCTTTTCATCAGATTCCGGTGGCTGAATAAAAAAAAGCGCTTTTTGTCCGAGCAATTTTTTCCGTTCTTGTTGATCAAAAATTTTTATTTTTCCATATTCACCGTCATATCCGGGTATAAGAACGATTTCATTTTGTCTCATTTTTGAGATCGCCTGACCCAGCAAAGGAACTCCCGCCGTATTAATTTCTTCTTTTTTTTTGGTATTAACAATTTCAAATTCGGGGCCGAGTTTCTCTAACAAGTTCATATAATTTCTCATCACTTTCTTTGATCCGGGACCCACTTCTAAAACATCCGACAATATTTCTGTAAGTGGAATAATATTAAAGAAAGGAAGCGCTTTTTCGGGTTTCTCATCCTCCAGCCGATCCGAAAGTTCATCTACCCTGTACAACACACCAAGTGTCAGCGGTTTCCCGCAAACAGGACATTTTCCGTCATTTTTTCGGGTTTGTTCCGGCCAAAAACTAACATTACATTTTCGGTGTCCATCGATATGGTATTTTCCCTCTTCAGGATAGAATTCATATGTTCCGATAAAACTTTCAGGGTCACCTTTTTCGATGGTTTTCTTTATGGATGTATAGGAAAGCTCCGTATTTAAAATGTTTGCTTCCCGCCCTATTTTCAATGGCGAGTGAGCGTCAGAATTGGAGACCAGTGTCCGTCCGTCCAAAGAGGATACCCTCCAATTCATAACCGGATCCGATGAAAGACCGGTTTCAACCGCAAATATATAAGATGAAAGATCTTCAAAACATTCTTCAATGGAATCAAATCCTGATTTTGAACCCAGAAGTGAAAACCATGGGGTCCAGATATGAGCAGGTATTAGAAATCCCTCGTCGGAAGTATCAAGAAGAATTTCAAGAAGGTTTCTTGCGTCAAGGCCGAGAATCGGTCTGCCGTCGGATTTAATATTTCCGATTTTATCTAATTTTGAATTAAATTTTTCTACAAGATCAAGATTCGGCAGAAATACGAGATTATGATTTTTACGGGTTTTTTTATTTTTTTTATAGATATTACTTATTTCAGAAACCAGTATAAACCGGACATTCCTTCGACACGACAGGGGAACCCGTTGATCGCATGATTTTGCAATTTCTTCCTTTAACTTGAAAAGTCCGGGTTCGGCCGGAACAAGTTTTTCTTTAATTTCTGCAAACCATCCCGGATGGGTAAAATCACCGGTTCCGACAACCGTTATACCTTTCAACTGGGCTGCTATATACAGGTTTTCAAAATCAAGATTTTTTGCCGTTGACCTTGAAAAATGTGAATGAACATGAAAATCAGCAATAAATTTCATTATCCCATAAAAACTCTTGTGTAAAAATTATAAACAGTATATATTTAATAAGTTATATACTACATATAGTATATTCTACAGTAACAAAAATTTCAGGGTTTAGCAAACACTCAAACTTTGATGAATTCGCAAAAAGTCATAAAATACCGTTTTCCGTCATTCCGGCGAAAGCCGGAATCCAGTATTTTTAAATAGTTGCAGAGTATCTGGATTCCGGCTTTCGCCGGAGTGACAACTTTTTGCGAGTTCATCAAACTTTGGATATTTTAAAAATATCTTTTTAATAACTTATGAGTTATTAACAATTATTCTTGATCTTTTTAAAACTCATTAGTTTTATATTTTTTTTCTACTCTTTTTTTTATATAATTAGATTAAATTTTTCCTGTCAAACAAACAGCTTCAAAAGTTATTATACTTATTAACAGCCTTTAATATTACCAATAATATAGTATAAAATATTAAAAGGAACTGATAATGAAATTTAAAATAAAAAAACAAGACATCGTCGACATATTATCAAAAGTTCAAGGAATAACCGGAAGAAAAAGCAACCTGGCAATAACAGTAAATATTTTAATAAGCACAACGGATTCTGGTATAATCATGGTGGTGACCGATCTTGAAACAGGATTTGAAGGGCAATACCCTGCAGAAGTTGAATCACATGGAACCATCGTTATTAATTCGAGAAAGTTCTATGAGATCGTAAGAGAATTTCCGAGCGATGAAATACAGATTAATGAAATTGAAAATAACTGGATTAAAATAGGAAATAAAACGGTTGAATATAATATTGTTGGAATGAATTCCGAAGATTTTCCTGAAACCCCGCATGTAGATGATGTTGATTTTTTTAGTATGGATTCTGGCGTATTTAGAAATATGATAGAAAAAATGATTATTATTACCGGTGCTTCGGATGAAAAACGTGCTCATATTACGGGAATATATTTTGAAATCATTCATAAGAATAATAAAAATATCGTTCGGATGGTGTCGACCGACGGCAACCGGCTATCAAAGATCGAACAAATTTATGAAAAGGATGTTAATCTTCCGAAAGAACAAGGTGTCATTATTCCCAAAAAAGCCATGAATGAAGTTATCAAGTTTCTTGATCCTGTGGGAATGGTTCAACTGGGTATTAAAAATAATAATTTTATAATTAAAAAAGATAAAGAAACAATAATAATACGGCTTTTAGAAGGAGATTTTCCGGAATACGCGGAGATCATACAAAGAGGTGATTCTCATGCAATTCATATAGATAGAAATATGTTTTTAATGATGCTCAAAAGAATGAGTATATTGTCTTCTGAAAATTATAAAGGAGTTATTTTTAATTTCAGCGAGGGTAAACTTTTCATAAGAACCACAAATCCCGATATCGGTGAATCAAAAGAAGATATGGATATAGATTATAAAGGTGATTCGATTGAAGTTGCGTTTAATCCGAAATATTTTATTGATACCCTAAATGTTATAGATTCTGAAAAAGTCATTATTAATATAATTGATGAAGAAAAACCGTGTTTAATAGAAGGGGAAAATGACGATACCTATATCAGTGTAAATATGCCGATGAGAATATAATATGAATACAGGACAACAAACATATAACGCAGATAATATAAAAGTTTTAGAAGGCCTCGAAGCTGTGAGAAAAAGGCCTGCAATGTATATCGGAAATGTCAGTATCCAAGGGCTTCATCATCTCGTGTATGAAGTTGTAGATAACAGTATTGATGAAGCCATGGCAGGATATTGTGATAAGATTAGTGTCATCATTCATACGGATAACAGTGTTAGTGTTGAAGATAACGGAAGAGGAATACCCGTAGGAATTCAAAAAACAGAGAATATGCCTGCCCTTGAAGTTGTAATGACGAAACTTCATTCCGGAGGAAAATTCGACGATCATTCCTATAAAGTTTCCGGAGGGTTACATGGTGTGGGCGTTTCAGTGGTAAATGCACTGTCTAAAATATTGGAAGTAGAGGTGTATACTGACGGAAAAATTTATTATCAAAGCTATGAAAAAGGTAAAAAAACAAGAGAGTTAAGTGTTATAGGCAAAACAAAAAAAAGGGGGACGAAAATACACTTCATTCCCGATCTTGAAATTTTAGAGACAGATAATTTTAGTTACGAGATTTTGATCCGCAGATTAAGGGAATTGGCGTTTTTAAATAAAGGGGTAAAATTAATAATAGAAGATGAACGTTCGGACAAAAAGGATGAGTTTTTTTATAAAGGGGGAATTGTTTCGTTTGTTGAATATCTTAACCGAAGAAATGTAGTGCTCCATAAGTCTATTTTTATAGAGGGCATAAAAAACGAGGTTCAGATAGAAGTTTCCATCCAGTATAATGATACATTTAATGAGAAAATATTTTCATTTGCCAACAATATCAATACAATAGAAGGGGGTTTTCATCTTGTAGGCTTTAAGGCGGCATTAACGCGCACCATTAATCAATATGCGGCCAATGGAAGTCTTACGAAAAATCGTCAGGTAAAGATTGGTGGTGAGGATATCAGAGAAGGATTGACCGCGGTTATCAGCATTAGAATCAAATCTCCCCAGTTCGAGGGTCAAACAAAAACAAAACTTGGAAATAGCGAGGTCAAAGGTCTTGTTGAATCTCTTATCAATGAAAAATTAAGTGTTTTTCTGGAAGAAAATCCGGCAGTCGCCAGAAAAATCATAGCGAAAGCCGTTGATGCTTCTCGGGTAAGAGATGCAGCAAAACGCGCCCGGGATTTGGCCAGAAAACAGGGTGCTTTGATTGATTCAACGCTTCCGGGTAAACTTGCCGAGTGTCAGATTTCAGAACCCTCTGAAAGAGAAATTTTTCTTGTGGAAGGGGATTCTGCGGGGGGAAGCGCGAAACAGGGGAGAGACAGAAAATTTCAGGCGATTTTACCGTTAAAGGGTAAAATATTAAATGTTGAAAAATCTCGTTTTGACAAAATCCTCCGCAGCGAGGAAATAAAAAATATTATAACCGCACTGGGTACCGGCGTAGGGAAGGAAGAATACAATATTGATAAAATAAGATATTACAAAACCATTATCATGACAGACGCCGATGTTGACGGATCTCATATCAGAACACTTTTGCTAACATTTTTTTACAGACATATGAAAGAAATGATTCATAAAGGTTATCTATACATCGCTCAACCTCCGTTATTCAAAGTCGGTAAAGGAAAAAGCGCAATTTATCTAAAAAATGAAAAAGAACTGAATGATTATGTGATAAAGAGGATTTGTAATAAAAAAAATATTAAGATCGGAAAAGATGAAACCGTGCTTTCGGAATATAAATTGTATCATTTTATATCGGATCTTTCGGAATATTTTTTAATTATGTCAAGGATGGAAAAACGCGGGTTTCACAACGACCTTATAGAAATACTTATAAAAGAAGAGGTTGAAAACAAAGATTTTCTTCAAAACGAAGAAAATATGTTGAAATTAAAAATAATATTAACGGAAAAAGAATATGATGTCAGCGAAGTAACGTGGAATGATGAACGAAACATTTATGAAATGGTTGTTAGACCCGCTTTTAACGGAAACCATAGACCATTTCCCATAGATTCGCCAGACAAAAAGGTTACACCGGTAACCATCGGTCGGAGTCTTGTTTATTCGGATGATTTCCAAAAACTCCTTGTCCTGGGTAAAAATATTTTTAAATATGATAATCCGCCGTTCCTTGTTTTTAATAAAGACAACAAAACAGATTCTGTTTGCATGCCGGATAAAGAAAGTTTTCTGTCTTTTATGATAACCGAAGGAAAAAAAGGAATCGGTATTCAACGATACAAAGGTCTGGGTGAAATGAATCCCGACCAGTTATGGGAAACCACAATGAATCCCGAAAAAAGAACCCTTTTACAGGTTAAAATAGAGGATGTGGTTGAATCCGAAGAAATTTTTACTGTTCTTATGGGCGAACAAGTTGAACCCAGAAGAGAATTTATAAACAATAATGCCCTTGAAGTCAGGATGCTCGACATTTAGAAACATGTATATTCATAAGATTCAAGCAAGAGATTTGCCGGACCTTTGGTTTCAGGCCGTTTATGATATTCTCGATCATGGACGACGGTTTAAGATAGATCGAGGAAGTTATGCCGGGCAGACAAGACTGGAATATGACTATTTTTTGGGTCACGTCATTCACCCATATTCAGAACCGATTTTACCGGACATTCCTCCTGCGTGTGGAATTCCCAATCCCGTGGAGTATGACTATGTTTTTGGCGGTGAGGGGTATCAACGCTCATACATTGAGTATTTAATGACCGGTCAAAAAGAACCCGGGGAATCTTATACTTATGGTGAAAGATTAACAAAAACCCCTCTTAGCGGTGATAAGTTTGCATGGTGGGAACAGGGACAGACTGAAATAATAGACAAAAGAGAGATTGACGGGCAAGCTGTTTTTGAAGAAAACGGAAAGTTGTATCTTAATCAGATCGAGTGGGTTATTCAAACATATAAAAACTACGGAACCAGGAACAACCAAATGGTGTTACAGGTTGCGCACCCCTCTGATCTTACGCTTTTAGACCCCCCGTGCCTGAGATCTATTGATACACGCATACAGGATAATTTCCTTCATTTTTTTATATATTTTCGATCTTGGGACTTATGGGGAGGTCTTCCGGCAAATCTGGCCGCTATTCAGAATCTTAAAAACTATATGGCCGGGCAAATCGGTGTGAAAGACGGTGAAATGATTATTGAAAGCAAGGGATTACACCTATACGGTTATGCAGAAGATCTTGCAAAATTAAGGTGTATGAAAACTTAAAAACCAGGCGGACACCCGCTAAAACCCGTCTCGTCAAAACTCTATATGGTTCGGCGTTCTTGGAAAGGGGATGACATCCCTGATGTTGGATATTCCGGTGATAAACATAAGCAGTCGTTCAAATCCCAGACCAAAACCACTATGCTCTACGCTTCCGAAGCGCCGGGAGTCCAGGTACCACCAGTAATCGTCTTTTGGTATTCCGGTTTCTTCCATTCGTTTTTCCAGCACGTCTAATCGCTCTTCGCGCTGGCTCCCTCCGATAATTTCTCCAATTTTCGGCACCAGAACATCCATGGCAGAAACGGTCCTGTCGTCATCATTTACGCGCATGTAAAACGGTTTTATTTTTTTAGGATAATCATAGATGATCAAAGGGGCTTTAAAGTATTGTTCCGCGAGATACCGTTCATGTTCGGTTTGGAGATCGTGTCCAAAATCGATCTCATAATTAAAATTTTTTCGGGATTTTTTTAATATTTCGACAGCAGAAGCATACGAGAGGCGGTTAAAACCGGATGAGGCCACGGTGTCAAGGGTTTTTAATAAGTTTTTATCTACAAACCTTGCAAAAAGCTCAAGATCTTCCATACTTTTTCGGAGCACAAAATCTGTTAAGTATTGTATCATTTCTTCGGCAAGATCCATGGTTTCTTCAAGGTTGCAGAACGCCATCTCCGGTTCCACCATCCAGAATTCGGCAATATGACGGCTGGTATGAGAATTTTCAGCCCTAAACGTCGGGCCGAAGGTATAAACATCTCCCAGCGCCAGGGCAAACATTTCGGCGGACAGCTGTCCGGAGACCGTCAAATTTGCCTCGGATCCAAAAAAATCCTGTGTATAGTCAACCCTGCCGTCTTTTTTGGGTAGATTTTCCAGCGGCAGGGTTGTTACCCGGAACAACTCGCCCGCGCCTTCACAATCGGAACCGGTTATGATGGGCGAATGAATATATTTAAAACCTCTGTCCCTGAAAAATTTATGGATCGCATATGAAAGCTCGGATCTTATTCTGAATGCGGCGCCGTATTTGTTGGTTCTGGGTCTTAAGTGGGCAATGGTTCTTAAAAACTCGTCCGTATGGCGTTTTTTCTGTAATGGATAGGATTCAGGAGCAAGACAGATAATCTCAATTCGATGCGCCAGAACCTCCCATTTTTGTCCGGCTCCCGCGGATTCCACCAAGTTACCCGTGATCGTTACCGCGGATCCTGTTGTGAGCCTTAAGATGTCCGGGTAATTACTTAATGAGCTATGGGCAAGGATTTGAATATTGGTGAGGCAGGATCCGTCGTTGACTTCGATAAAAGAAAAACCTTTTGAATCTCGACGGGTTCGAACCCACCCTTTTATAAGAACATTGTTTACCGGGATTTCCGATTGTAACAACCGGAGTATTTTGGTGCGTTTCATTTTAAAAAAGAGTTCCGTGTTTATAATTTTACCGTGACATTATAGAGTTGATCTCCTCGCTGCAAAACCACTACCAGAGAATTCTTTTGGCGGTATTTTATGATGGCCTTCTCAAAGTCTTTAATATTTTTAATGGGTATGTCGTCTATTTGTCGTACAACGTCTCCGGGTTTTGCACCGATATGAGCCAGATAAGATTGCCGATTCACTTCTGAAATCAGCACGCCTTGTTTTGCCAATGCTTTATAGGTGTAACGGTTTTTTAATGAGAGGTCTTCAACAGAAATCCCCAGAAGATCGTAAGCGAGATCCAGGGCCAGTTCTTTGGGAAATGTCGATGTTTTTACTGAAACGGTTTTGGTTTTACCTTCCCGCCAAAAAGTTATATCAATTTTTTCTCCGGCCGAAAAAGCAATCATTGCTCTATGGAAATCTCTTTCGGAAGCAATGTTGCCGGCATTAATTGAAAGGATGATATCACCTTCACGGATACCGGCTTTACGGGCGGGTCCCACGGGTTCAACTTTTTTTACGAGGACGCCATTGACGGCCGATGCTTTTAGATACCGGGCAAGGTCTTCGTCAATATCCTGTATGGTGATACCGATCCAGGCCGGTATAACTTCTCCGTATCTTATAAGATCGGAGACAATTCTTTTGGCGGTATTGATAGGTATGGCAAAACCGATACCCTGAGCTTTGGCATATATGGCGGTATTTACACCGACAAGTTCTCCGTTTATGTTTAGCAAGGGGCCTCCGCTGTTGCCCGGATTGATGGAAGCATCGGTTTGTATAAAATCATGATAGACCGTATCATCGGTCCTGATGCTCCTGTTTATAGCGCTGATAACCCCTGTGGTTACGGTATTGGAAAAGCCGAAGGGGTTGCCGATGGCGATTACGGTTTCACCGATCAGCAGATTGCCGGAATCGCCCATTGTAATGTCAGGCAGCGCTGTTGGGGAAGAAATTCGCAATACTGCCAGATCAGAGTCGGAATCGGCCCCGACAATTTGTGCCGTAAATTCTCGTCCGTCTTTAAGTATAACCGTAATGGTTTTGCTTTTTGAGATAACATGTTTGTTGGTTAGGATAAACCCTCGTTTTCCATCGATAATAACCCCGGACCCCAAACTGGTTCGTTTGTATCGACGTTCGAATCCGGGGTCAAAAAAGTCATTAAAAAAATTTTCGAAAGAGGGATCCATTCCCAATCCGGAAAAAGGGTTTATCCGCTTGCGAACCTCGAACTCCGAACTTATGTTAACAACAACGGGACTGACTTTTTTAACGGCGATTACAACAGGGTTCTCCCGAAGATTTTCAGCCCCAAGGCTATCCGGAAGTTGAAAAACAAGTATTATAAAAAAAACCAGACAAAGAACCGTTGTAACGAGGCTTTTGTTTTGTGTTTTTGTTTTTGGCATGTTAGACACCGTTATGTTGCAATTACCGAAAAGATTTTATTGGTGTTGCTTTCCGATTACAAATATAATCCGTGAAAACCATATATCATGAGCATGAAAATCATTCAAGACATCTTGCCGCTCGTAGAGAGCCCCAGCAGCTATTTGGGGTCTGAAATAAACACGATTAAAAAAGACCATAGCAAGGTCAACCTTTGTGTTGCGCTTGCTTTTCCGGACCTCTATGAAATCGGCACTTCGCATTTTGGTCTTCAGGTCCTTTATCATATTCTTAATCGCCACCGTGAGATAGCTGCGGAACGGGTTTTTGCTCCGGGTGTGGATATGGAAAATCACCTCAGATCCTGCGGCATCCCGATGATGTCCCTGGAATCTCATAAGCCATTGAACCAGTTTGATATTGTCGGGTTCAGTTTGCTTTATGAGCTTAACTATACCAATATGCTTACCATGCTTGAGTTGGCTCATATTCCTTTTTGGACGAGACAAAGAGACGATTCACACCCGTTTGTTATTGCGGGAGGACCGTGTACTTGTAATCCGGAACCGGTGGCGGATTTTTTTGATGCCATTGTGGTGGGAGACGGGGAAAACGTGATTCTGGAGATGTCCAATGCCTGGCTGACATGGAAAGCAAGGGGCGATGGCGACAAAAAAGCGCTTTTGAGACGCTGGTCCCGTATTGAAGGTGTATATATTCCCTCGTTTTTTAAACCCAAATATAATGAAAACGGTTTCCAGACCCTTGTTCCCGAGTTTGCTGACTATAAAACGGTTAAAAGAGCGGTGCTAACCGATCTCGATCATTCGGTTTTTCCGGATGCGCCTATCATTCCATATGGAAAACCCGTGCATGATCGTCTTCGGATTGAAATATCACGGGGATGCACCAGGGGGTGCAGATTCTGTCAGGCCGGAATGATTTATCGCCCGGTTCGCGAACGATCCTTAAAGACTCTGCTGTCTCTCTGCGAAGCATGTATTACTTCAACCGGCTATGAGGACCTCTCTCTTTTATCCTTAAGCACAGGGGATTATGAATGTATATTTCCGCTCATGGAATGTCTTATGAATCGTTATATGTCCCGCCGTGTAGCGGTTTCACTACCGTCACTTCGTGTCGGCACATTAACACCGGAACTTATGCGGCTTGTCAAAAAGGTCCGGAAGACAGGGTTTACCTTGGCACCGGAAGCCGGAAGCCAACGGCTTCGGGACGTTATTAATAAAAACATAACGCAGGCAGATATTGAAAACACGGTCAAAAATGCATTCTGCCTTGGCTGGCAGGTAATAAAACTCTATTTTATGATCGGTCTTCCCACGGAAACCCAGGATGATTTGCAGGCTATTATTGATCTTGTGAAAAAACTGCGCAAGATCAAAGGGACGAGTGGGCGAAGAGGCAGGCTCAATGTCAGTGTGGCAACATTTATCCCAAAACCCCACACCCCGTTTCAATGGTCTTCACAGATTTCTTTGGGCGATTCCAGGCAGAAAATTCGATGGTTGAAAAAGAACCTTAAAATGTCCGGGGTTCATTTTAAATGGCAAAACCCTGAGGTCAGTATGCTTGAAGGGCTGTGGGCCCGAGGTGATCGGCGGCTTGGCCGATTGTTGCAAAACGCCTTTAGAAAGGGATGTAAATTTGACGGATGGAGCGACAGGTTTAAGTTTCAGTCGTGGCAGGACGCTGTATGCGACGAGGGTGTGGAAATGCATTTCTATACAACCCGGGTCAGAAATACAAACGAACCTTTGCCATGGGATTATATTGATATACGGGTTACAAAAGATTTTTTAAAAGGAGAATTAAAAAAAGCCGAACAAGGCGAATTTACCGTTGACTGTCGCAGGGGCGACTGTAACAATTGCGGGGTTTGTGATTTTAAGAAGATCGCGCCCCAAGTGTTTGATAACTGTGAAAAAAGGACATCAAAAGAATCTATTGCGGACACGGTTAAAGAAACCTTTTATAAAAACCTGAAGGTTTCATTTTCAAAAAAAGGGGACGCAAAGTATTTTGGGCATCTTGAACTGGTAAGAATTTTCCTGCGAGCCATCAGACGCGCGGGAATACCTGTTAAATTTACACAAGGGTTTCACCCGAAACCGAAAATTTCATTTGAAGATCCGCTGCCCGTAGGGTTGGAGGGCCTGAATGAAAAATTTTATGTATCATTACGAGGTGATGTTAAGCCGCAAAGCATTATCGGCCGATTAAACAAACATCTTCCAAAAGGCATCAGGGTGTTAAGCTGTCACCTTGTTGCGGCGAAGCCCGTATCTAATACGGTGTCGTCGGCAACCTATCTTGTGACAAAAAAAGATGGTTTTTTTAACGAGAAAGACTTAACCTGTTTTAAAGACCAGAAAGAGGTAATTATTACTCGAACCGGACCCAAAGGAAAAACAAAAACCCTAGATTTAAAAGAAATGGTTTTGAAAATAGAGTTGCCGGATCCGAACAGGCTGGAGATGACCCTGAGAAAAGAACCGGGCAGAACGGTGCGACCTTTCGAGGTTGTTGAAAAAATATTCTTTGTGTCCTCTGAAGAATTAAAACAAGCGGCTGTCGTAAAACTGTAATATGTTAGACGGTTAAAAAAACATGTATAAAAAGATAATTATAAATGCAGCAGAACATGAAACTCGAGTGGCTCTTCTTGAGGACGGGAACATAGCGGAACTTTTTATCGAGCGCGGAGATGTTTCAGATATTGCCGGAAATATTTATAAAGGCAGGGTGCAACGCGTATTACCGGGCATGCAGGCCGCCTTTGTGGATATTGGACTTAAACAGGCGGCGTTTATATACGTACGCGATATACATGGCGGAAGGTATGGTGATATTGAAAACCTTCTGATAGAGCAGGCCGAGGATGAAAATAATTCCATTAATGTGAATGGCGGCGTCCCCACCCCGTATTTTATGAATCACGAATATCACATAGAGGACCTGATTACAGAAGGTCAGGATATAATGGTTCAGGCCGCCAAAGCCCCTATGGGTTCTAAAGGGGCGCGCGTAACAACACATATATCTCTTCCCGGCCGTTTTATCGTATTTATGCCAACATCTGATCATATCGGGATATCCCGTCGAATAGAGGATGAAACGGAACGGAATCGGTTAAAGGAAATCGTTGAATCTTTGTGTAAGGACAAATTTGGTTATATCGTAAGAACTGCTGCGGAAGATATCAGGAAAGAGAAAATTGCATATGAGATGGGTTTTTTAAAAAATTTGTGGGGAAATATACAGAAGAAGTATCAGACATCTCCGGCACCGTCTCTTTTGCACAAAGAGGTTGCCATTAGCCTTCGGGCTGTTCGGGATTTGCTTGTGCACGAAGCAGAAAAACTTATCATAGATTCCCGTTCGGGTTATGAGTCTGTTCTTTCATTTCTTGATTCCTTCGTTCCCGGTCTAAAAGATTCCGTGGAGCTTTATGAAGGTCAGGAACCGATTTTTGATGCCTATAACCTGGAGGGCGATATTTCACGTGCTTTGAAAAAGAAGGTGTGGTTAAAATCCGGCGGTTACATCGTAATAGAACATACGGAGGCGCTTATTGCCATTGATGTAAATACCGGACGCTTTGTCGGCAAATATAATTTGGAAGAAACAATTTTAAAGACCAATCTGGAAGCCGTAAAGGAGATCGCCTATCAGATCCGCCTTCGGGATATTGGGGGTATTATAATTGTCGATTTTATAGATATGGAAAAAAAGTCCAATCAGCAGAAAGTGTTTAATGCGCTGAAAGAGGCTTTAATGAAGGATAGGAGTAAAACCCATGTCCTGCCCATATCAGAGATGGGCCTGATACAAATGACGAGAAAACGAATCAGGAAGCCTATTACCCAGCTTCTGTGTGAG
This sequence comes from uncultured Desulfobacteraceae bacterium, assembly GCA_964539365.1. GTDB lineage: Bacteria > Desulfobacterota > Desulfobacteria > Desulfobacterales > UBA11574 > S5133MH16. The sequence continues at coordinate 19,924 of CAZIIV010000011.1, forward strand.
CCGTGTTTTTATTGTGACGGAGAAGGGCACCTTATATCAAGGCAAACCATCTGTTATAATATATACCGGGAGATACTCCGTGAATCCCGAGACATGATGGGCATTAAGGTGAGCTTGAGAGTAAACCCGGAAATTGCGGAACTGCTTCATGGCGAGGAAAACCATCTTATCGTTTCCCTGGAACAAATTATTGGAAAACAGATTGTAATATATCCAAACTCACAACTTCATATGGAAGAATTTGATGTTTTAGAAATTCTAAAAGAGTAACAGGATCTTAATTTTTATTAATTTTTTGGGACTTGACAATGTAAAAAGCTTGTGCTTACATAATATATTTTAATTCAACAAACTTCAGTCTGTTCAATCGGCAGGAGAGAGCTTTGGTTCTTTTGGGGGAATTACCCGGCCGGGCTAAAGGATGTCACATATGAAAAGAACTTATCAACCAAGCAAAAGAAAACGTGCACGAACACACGGTTTTTTAAAAAGAATGTCAACCAAACAGGGGAGAAGGATTATTAACCGGCGAAGATCTAAAGGGAGAATCCGTTTATCGGTATAACGAGCGGCATTTTTAATCGACGGTGTAATATAATAAGTGCATAAACAGCAATAGGCTGCAGAGGAAAATACTTTTTGCGCTTTTTTTTTACCAAGGCAGACAGAATTCTGAAACGATCAGAGTTTCTTCAATTGGCAAAATTTGGCAAGAAAACCCAAAACCAACACTTTGTGGCGATATTTTCTCCGGGTCGATTTAAAAGAACCCGTCTTGGTGTGACAGTAGCGAGGAAAGTGGGAAACGCAACAATACGAAACAGGATTAAACGGTTTGCTCGCGAAAATTTTCGGCTAAACAGGCACATTATTACAGGTTGTTGGGATATAAATATCATAGCAAAGAAAGAGGCCGCCGACCTATCATCGAAACAAATTTTTTTATCCCTGCATAACATTTATAATAGCATATCAAGGAGTCGTAACCATTAATCGAGTCTTTCGGATAATTCCCTTGTTTTTGATAAGGGCATATCAAATAATATTGTCTCCGGTTTTGGCGCCTTCATGTCGTTTTTATCCAACCTGTTCTGAATATGCTTATCAGGCTATTTTGCGTTATGGACCAATTAAAGGGTTTTTCCTTGCCTTAAAGAGAATTTTAAAATGCCATCCCTTTAATCCAGGGGGAATCGACTCTGTTCCTTAAAGCGAAACATTCTACAACCTTGATAGAACTGGTGACCTTTGAAACATGTTCAACTTTGCCTGCCCGGTTAAATCCGCATGTGATATTTAACGGGGGTCCAAGGCCAAGAAAAGGGAAAATTTTAATCCGCCGGTAAGAACTGCCGGACCTGCGAGGCAGACAGGAACGCATGGAGTATTTAGCGGATTAATTCGCCAGGATACGGTGGCGGGTTAAATTTTGACCCTGTCGAAGCGCAGATCCCGCTGTCGGGGGCGCTGGAGTTGGACAAAAGAGGCGTTTTGCAATGGTCTCGACTGTATCGGCATACATCATACCGGCCTTCGTTGGAAACATATATGCCCCGCTTCTATCAATCCCGCAAGAAAATTTACTCCTCTGCACGTAACGGATAGAAATCATTCATTTTTATCAGACAGGGATTTGTTTTTGGTTATTGCTAAATATTGGAGAAGATAATGGAACAAGCTCGACTAGTTATTGCCATAGCGCTGTCTTTATTTGTTTTTATTTTATGGAGTTTTTTTTTCGTAGAAAAAAAAGAGGGTCAGCCCCCCAAACCGACTCAGGAAAAAGAGCAAAAAACAGATGAAACACCGAATATATTAAAAAAAGAGCAGGTTGTCGCAGAAAAACCCGCTTTACCCGCCAATCCCCTCGTTATACCGCTAAAACCAGCGAGAACCGTCACGGTAAAAACGCCCTTATACGTGGTAAAAATTTCGGAAAAAGGAGCTGTATTTAAAAGCTATGTCCTTAAAAATTACCGGGAATCCACAGATACGGATTCACCGTTACTTGAAATGATACCCCCGGACATATCCGAAAAAACCATCCGCTTGAGATTTTCAGGGAACAGCATTAGCGGACTGGATGATGCGGTTTTTTCGGGAGACATTGACGGGGATTCCGTTGATATAACTCATAAGTCTAAAGAGATTTCTTTTGTCTGGACATCTCCTCAGGGGGTGACTGTTGAAAAGAAGTTTTCATTTTCACCTGAAAGCTATATGATCGATCTTAACGTTACCGTCAAAAACCTCTCCGGCAAGACCCTTCGGGACAGTATTGTTCTTTCCTTAGCCCAACCGGCGGAAGAAAAAGAGAGCAGATATGGCTTTACGGGCCCGAGTGCATTGATAAACAACAAGCTTACACAGATTAAGAGAAAGAAAATAAAGGATAAAAAAATATATACGGGAAATATAAAATGGGTGGCGGTTCAAAACCGTTATTTTATGTCCGCCATTATCCCCGATGATCCGGAGGATGGCAGAATGCATCTTTACGTGGATGACGGGGTGCTCACAAATCGTTATGTGCGGCCTGAAATGGTGATGGACTCCGGTGCCCGGCGTGCCTTTAAGTATAAACTGTTTTTCGGCCCAAAAAGTATGAGGGTCTTGAAAGGTCTGGATTACGACCTGGTCAAAGCCGTCCATTTCGGTATGTTTGATATCATTGCCAAGCCGTGTGTGTGGATAATGAATTTTATATATGATCATTTTATTCCCAATTATGGTGTTGCCATAATCATGTTAACCTTGTTTACCAAAATTATTTTATGGCCGCTGGGGAATAAAAGCTATAAATCCATGGCCGAGATGAAAAAAATCCAGCCGCTTATGGCGGAAATCAGGGAAAAATATAAAGATGATAAGAAAAGAATGAATGAAGAAGTTATGGGATTGTACAAAACATACAAAGTCAACCCCATGGGGGGGTGTCTTCCCATGCTTGCCCAGATTCCTATATTCTTTGCTCTGTATCGAATGTTGTACGAAGCCATAGAATTAAGACACGCACCGTTTTTCTGGTGGATTAACGATCTGTCCGCCCCGGATCGGCTTTTTAGGTTCGATATTTCCATTCCTTTCATGCAGCCGCCTTACGGCATTCCGGTTTTAACCATAATCATGGGCGCCTCCATGTTTGTACAGCAAAAAATGTCGCCACCCATGGGTGATGCAGCGCAAGCCAAAATGATGATGCTGATGCCGTTGGTTTTTACGGTTATGTTTATCAATTTTTCTTCGGGCTTGGTTTTGTACTGGCTTGTAAATAATATAATATCAATGGCTCAACAGTACTATATTCAAAAGAAGAATGTTTAATCACGGAGGTACAGAATGTCGCATCGTGTGGAGTTTGAAGAGAAAAATGTCGAGATGGCTGTCAAAAAAGCCTGTGAGGAACTAAACATACCCCGGGAGAAACTTAAACATGACGTTATTTCATATGGTTCCACCGGCATTTTTGGACTGGTTGGGACCAAAAAAGCACGAATTCGCGTTACATTACCGGAGCCGTCCCCAAAGGTCGATTTTGAACCCCCCAACAAAGGTCCGGAAAAAGCGGAGAATGAAAACTCCTTTGAACAGCCTGCAGAAAGTGTGGCTTCACAGGTAGAAATATCGGATGATGAAGGTGAAGATCACGGTCGGGCTGATGATCCAGGGGATATTGGCCGGGAAGCTTTGCAAAAGATGATCGATTTAATAACAGCAGGCGCAACAATATCCATGGAAAAGCATTCAAATAAAATTATTTTTAATGTTACGGGTGGAAACTCTGCCGTACTTATTGGTAAACGCGGGCAAACCCTTGAGGCCATTCAATATCTCGTAGAGAAAATTGTCAACAAGAACAGAAAGGGACGCGTCGGCATTCATATAGATGTGGAGGGCTACCTTGAAAAAAGGCGAACAAGCCTTCAGGGGCTGGCCCTAAAGATGGCGGAAAAGGTAAAAAACACCGGAAAACCTGCGGCAATCGGTCAAATGAATGCTCATGATCGAAGAATCGTGCATATCGCCCTGCAGGATGACAACAGGGTTAGAACTCAGAGCAAGGGAGAGGGGTTTTTAAAAAAACTTGTCATATTCCCCAAAAAAAATTCTTCCCGAAAGCAAAAATAAACCCAGGGGCATTGCACCGAGTTCTGGAATATTTAACTTGGGAATGGAAATTCGGCGCGTAAAAAATGGACATCGCTACTATAACTGCTATAGCGACGCCGGTAGGCAGAGGCGGAATCGGAATTATAAAAATTTCAGGTAAAAATGCTTTTTCTATTGCCGAGTCGGTTTTTCAAAGATCCGGACCACTCATCGATGATTCCCCCCAAAAGGGCCGGCTCTCTTTTTCTTCTCTAAAGTCACACTGCCTGTATCACGGTCATATCGTGGATAAAGAGCGGGGAAGGATTCTTGATGAGGTTCTCTTGTCGGTGATGCTGGCCCCCCATAGCTATACGAAAGAGGATGTTGTTGAAATAAACACGCATTCAGGACCTGTGGTACTGGCGTCGATTCTTGAACTGGTTATAAAAAACGGCGCGAAACTGGCCGAACCGGGTGAGTTTACAAAAAGAGCCTATCTAAACGGACGAATTGATCTGACTCAGGCCGAAGCGGTCATAGATATTATCAACTCAAAGACCGAAACAGCATTAGAAATAGCAACTTCCCATATAAAAGGCGGGTTAAAGACAAAGATAGAGTTCATCCGGAGCGTCCTGCTTGATATTCTGGTGGAGACAGAGGCCGCCATAGATTTCATGGATGATGCCGGAGACCCCCTTGATTCGGACAGGGTCATTAAGATCCTCAAGGAGCAGGTTGTTGATGAGTTAAAAGCGCTTATTGATAAATATGAAAATGCACATGTTTTAAGAGACGGAATTAAAATGGTTGTGGTCGGGAGGCCCAACGTCGGCAAATCCAGCCTCATGAACCGATTGATTCAGGAAGATCGGGCAATTGTTACTCCGGTTCCCGGCACGACCAGGGACCTGATCGAAGAAACCTTGAACATTCACGGGATTCCAGTAATAATTGCAGATACCGCAGGTCTTCATGAAACCGATGATCCTGTTGAAGTCATTGGTATTGAAAAGGCGCAGAAATACATCAGGGATTCCGACCTGATTCTTTTTATGATAGACGCAAGTGATTCGCTAACCCATGAAGAGCATAATATATATAAAACCATAAGAAACAAACGAATGATACTCGTAATTAACAAGTCGGATCTTGTGGAAGATGACTTTGAACCCGCGGTTCCCGATTCATGGCGTAATATACCGCGGATTAAAATTTCAGCGCTTTACGGGACCGGACTGAACGAGCTAAAGGATTTAATCGCAAATCTTTCAATCGGGGAATACGGCTTTGAGGCTAAAAATACAATCATTCCCAACTTAAGGCATAAGATAGCGCTTGAGCGAAGTTTGCGACTCTGTGTTGCTGCAATCGAAGAAATACGAAAACAGACATCGTTTGAATTTATCGCCATAGACATCCGGGAAGCTATCGACAGTCTCGGGGAAATAATCGGTGATACCGCAAAGGAAGATGTCGTCGATAAAATTTTCAGCCGGTTTTGTATCGGAAAATGATGTTTCACGTGAAACAGAACAGGGGTTAACTTATGAAAATAAATTTCAGGCCGTATTTTGAAAAATACCGAGAAATTGTAAGGCAAGCCGATGAATTGTTTGAAAGGGTACAAAAAGAACACCCGGAATGTGTCACCTGTAAAATCAGATGTGCAGACTGCTGTCATGCCCTGTTTGACCTTACGATGATCGAAGCTGTTTATATAAATCATCAGTTTAAGAAAATCATCAAAGGCAAGGAAAAAAGCAGGCTTATGGAAAAGGCCAACCGAGCCGATCGTAAAACGTATATGATTAAAAGACATGCCTATAAAAGGAAAAAGGCCGGAAGGACCGAAAATGAAATTCTCATAGATATTGCCGCCGAACGTGTCAGATGCCCCCTTCTTAATGATGATGAAATGTGTGACCTTTATGAATATCGGCCGATAACGTGTCGGCTTTACGGAATACCGATATCCATAGGGGGGCGCAGTCACACCTGTGGAAAGTCGGGGTTTGTCGAGGGAAAACCCTATCCGACGGTTAATCTGGATGTGATTCAGAAAAAGCTTTATGACATTTCAAGTGAATTTGTCCGTGACATAAAGACAAAGTACGTAAAAATGGCGGATATGCTTGTACCGGTGTCAACGGCTATTCTGACGGACTTTGATGAAGAGTATCTTGGTATTGCAAGTTCGAAAACCGCTGGAGAAAAACAAGGAAGGGAAAATGAAAAAAGTCTCCCCTGAGGAACAGGAAAACAGAAAAAAGGCGATTTTCGAAAGCATGTCACCGAGGCGCCAGAAACACATCCTTAAAAAAGGATATACAGACTGGGACCCCTTTCAGGAACCAAAAGATCCTATAGATATAAGAAAAGACAAAACAAGACGAACAACCCAATCCCTTGTCCGGGAGTTTTTACAGACAAAAAGCTTTGAAGAATACAGTAATGCATACGGAAGAGGCGTATTTGATATCTGTCTCGGTATTATCAATAATGATGACAGGTACAAGGGAATGTACGAATTTTCTATCTGGTACCGGGAATTGTTAAAGCGTGAAGGACATGAATGACCGAAGTCATGAATCTGTCTTGGATACGATCAAAACCCAACCAAAAAGCTCCACAAAATACCGGCACAGATTGCGGAACCGATAACACCGGAAGAATTGCAGGCCATGGCATGCATAAGCAGGTAATTTTCGGGGTCCTCGGACTGACCTACCAGATGAACTTCTCGGGCCGAACCCGGAACAGCGGACACACCGGAAGCCCCCAAAAGAGGATTTATTTTTTCCTTAAGAAAAAGATTCATAATTTTAGCGAAAATGACTCCGGAACCGGTTGCTATGCTGAAAGCCACGGCGCCCAGGACGAAAATTCCCACCGATTTTCCAGTTAAAAAAACATCACCCTGGGTGCTGGCGCCGACGGTGAACCCCAAAAATATGGTCGCGGTATCTATAATCGCCGTTCGGGCCGTCTGAGCCAGTCGATCGGTTACGCCGCATTCTTTTAAAAAGTTTCCAAAAAAGAAGGTACCCAGAAGCGGTATGGACGCCGGTGCGAGAAAACAGCAAAGCAAAACGCCTACCGCAGGGAAAATAATGCGTTCTTTCTTGGACACCAGTCTGAGTTCCGGCATCCGGATCAACCGTTCCTTCCGGGTGGTTAAAAGTCTCATGATCGGAGGTTGGATTACAGGTATCAACGCCATATAAGAATATGCGGCGATGGCTATGGGGCCGATCAGATGCGGTGCGAGCTTGGCGGTTAAAAATATGGACGTGGGTCCGTCCGCACCGCCGATGATGGCGATTGAACCGGCTTCCTTGGGCAAAAAGCCTAAGGCCAGCGCACCGAGCAGCGTGAAAAATATTCCCATTTGGGCGGCGGCCCCCAAAAGCATGAGAACCGGCCGTGCGAGCAAAGAAGAAAAATCGGTCATTGCCCCGAGACCTAAAAAAACGATTGAAGGGTAGAGGCCCGTAACAACGCCGAAATACAGATAGTGTAACACACTGTTGCTTTCATAGATTCCAAGCCCGAATCCCCTGAAAAAAGGGACGTTTCCCACTAAAATTCCAAACCCGATGGGAATAAGAAGGAGCGGTTCGTAATGTTTTGCAGATCCAAGATATAAAAACAAAGAACCGATCACGATCATTATCACGTTTCGATAGTCCGCCAGATAATACCCGGTGTTTGAAAAAAATTGAAACAATAGTTCCATTAATTAACCTTCATTTTTTTCATTATCATCAGTTTCTGTGGGAGGATTCCAGGTAAAAACACCATCGCCATCAGGAATCAATATCTTAGATTCACGCAACTCTGTAAGGGTAATATGCGGGTGTGGAAAATCATTTTTTCTTAAAACCTCATAAAGCTCGGAAAGATAAAACGATTCACCCAGCTCTATAACCAGCGGGTTATAAAGCCGCACAATTTCATTAATGTCTGTGGGAAATGGTTCGGGTAATAAAAATCCGGTCGTGTCATCGGGGGATTCGACAGCGGGTATTTCCAGATCCTGTTGAACAGACGCAGATTTTTTTTCAAAAAACATCAAGACCTTGTGAAGTTGAGAAATTACGAATGACAGTATCACAAGACCGGAAAAAACGATTAGAGAGCCCGCGAGGGCCATGGCCCAGCCATTGTAAGCGGTTATTGCTTTGAGACCGTACAATTTAATCCCCCAGCGTTAGATGTTTAAATAAAAAAGTAAAAAAATCTTGACGAGAAAACAGACTGTCTTTTTCGATCATACATTAAAATAAATGTCAACAACAAAGAGCGGCGTTCTCTATGTATACTTCATAACAACGACGTCATAATGAATTAAGCCGGAAAAGACAGACTTGATACCTCTTTTCCAAGGCTTTAGCTTGAGGCGGCCCTGCGAGACAGAACCTGGGAGCTTTTTAGGAACGCTCCCCCGCTAAGAGCAATAAGACTGCTTATCATGAACAATTTAAACAAACCCGTAATTTCAAACAGATAGCCGTTAATAAAAAACCCAACCATTAAGCCAAGTCCATAAGTTGTTGCATTATTTACCGCCTGCCCAAGAGTCTTGGTCTCATCAGGGGTTAAGGAATCAATATATAAAATACTGGCCACATGAAAGGTTCCATAGGTAACCGCATGAAAAAGCTGTAAAAGCAAAAGTGCCGCCGGGGATACGGCAAAAAAGAGTCCAAGCCATCTTAACGCCGCCGCCAGGAATGAAAACACCAGAACATTATCCAAGGAAAAGCGTTTGAATATGCTGTTTGATTTTAGCATGACCAGAATTTCGGCAATCGATGCCAGGGCCCATGAAATTCCAATAAACGTATTCCCGTACCCCAGGTTTTCAAGATGAATCGAGTAGAATCCATAATAGGTTCCATGGCTCACCAGCATTAAAAATGCACAGAACAAAAAAACAACAAAACGGGGCGATAGAAGAACTTTGACATTTACGGAAAAAGAGGTCTGTTCTTTAATCTGAATATCGGGAATTTTAGTGGAAATGACCGCCTGTGCAATGGAAACGGCAAAAATGAGCAAAAGAATTACTTCAATGGAATAAAGATCTATTATCCTGCCCAGCACGATGACCGTACTGATAAACGCTATGGTACCCCACGCTCTCAATCTTCCATAACTTTTTTTTTCTGTTCCCAAAACATCCATGGTGAAGGCTTCCAAAAAGGAAATGATCGGGGAATAAAATATGCCGTAGAAAACCGTGATAACAAGCATTGCCCAGAAATCTGTGGTATAGAAATAAAAAGCCCATATTGCGGTACTGATAAAATTGCATGAAATATATATGGGTCTTCTGATTTTAAAGCGGTCTGCCAAAGCCCCCCAACCCAGTGAAAATAATATCAATCCCACCGACCGTATCGCCGACAGAGCACCGATCTGAAACCCGCTGAACTTGAGATGATAGCAGTATAAATTAAAATAGGGCAAAAAAATGCCCATTACACTAAAGTATAAAAAATACTGGGAACCGATAATCAATTTAAATGAATTTTTGAGGTTTTTGTCCATATGTGTTTAGTACGGCATTTGCGGACAAAAAACAATTTTTTTTGATCGCCCGCAACACATCAGGGCAAACGCCTTTGAATCGGGTGTAAATCAAGGCCGTTGGTAACCGCTGATCCTTGTCTATTGACAAACCGTGGCTCCGATATCAGGTGTCAGGTTTCAGGTGTCAGCAATAAGGAGGATCTTGGGTCCTATAAAAAGTTGGGTCGGTTACACATTGAATGCATTCGTATGTTGAATGGATTGGAGAAAACATTGGAGCGTAAAGACCCAGCGCGAGGACGCCGCTGGCAGTTAGCTGAGGAAACGGCAGTGTATGGCGTAAATGATGAATCGTTCCCTCAGGGCTGGCCCATTACTGCTGAACATGTTTCCTGACACCTGAAACCAAATAGCCATGGCAATCTTAGCAAACAACAGTCTCGATTTAGACCCGATTCAAAGGCGTTTGCTCCGTGCAACGCATTAACTTGGCTTTACAAACAAAATGCAAGATGGTAGGTTAACGTCAAATATCTATCGCCGGAGTTTTACAAGTCAAACTGTTTCATGGAAACAAAATTTTAAAATATAGGGAAAGAATCGATTCAGGTTTTGGGCGAAAGGTATACCATGCCAGATATGGAAAATAACGTTGCTGAGTTTAAATCCGGATTTGTGGCCATTGTGGGGGCGCCCAATGTGGGTAAATCCACGCTGTTGAACCAGATTCTGGGCCAAAAAATTTCTATTACCTCCAAAAAACCCCAGACCACCCGTAACCGTATCCTCGGCGTGTTACACAGACCGGGGTCACAACTTGTTTTTATCGACACCCCGGGAATCCATAAAGCAAAACGCCCGTTGAACGTCAGGATTGTGGAGACAGCGCTTTCAGCGTTGGGAAATGTGGATATTATCCTTGTTATGGTTGATGTGGCAAATCCGGACCCGAATTCGGAAGCTTTGCTGGTAAAAAAACTCGAAAAAATAAAACAGCCCGTTGTTCTTGTGCTTAACAAGACGGATCTGGTTAAGAAACCGGCACTTCTTTCTATCATAGATCAATGGGCAAAGGCATATAGATTTAAAGCCATAATTCCGGTCTCCGCCATACTTGGTGCCCAGATTGAAGATCTGATTGACACTATGGAGGCGCTGCTGCCCGAAGGTCCGCCCTTTTTTCCCGAAGACACGGTTACCGATTTGCCGGAACGTTTTATTGCCGCTGAAATGATCCGTGAACAGGTTTTCCGTTCAACCGGTCAGGAGATACCGTATTCCACCGCCGTAACCATAGATTTGTTTTCCGAAGAGACAAAAGGAAAACTTGTAAAAATTCATGCAACCATTCATGTTGAGCGGACATCACAAAAAGGGATGATCATCGGCAAAAACGGGAGCAAGCTGAAAATGATCGGAACGGAAGCAAGAAAAGAAATAGAACGGATGGTGGGGTGCAAAGTTTTTCTCAAGCTTTTTGTCCGGGTGAATAAAAACTGGGGAAAAGATACCAAAGCACTTAGAAAATTCGGCTACTGATGATTTTGTCTTATCACCCCTGCTTTGAGGCGGATAAAAATATACTCTGTGCCGGGCGGGAACCAAACACTGACGATCTTGCGGCAATTAGAGCTGCCCGTGCCGTGATCCTGCCCCAGGGCTGCCGTAGATCCCTGTACGAAATGGCCCGCAACAACTGCACGCACGTGTTTCCTAATTTTGACTCAAGATTCCAATACGCGGGCAAAATCGGTCAGGCTCGACTGTTTCAGGAAATAAATGTTCCTCACCCAAGAACCGAAGCCTATCTGGATCTTAACGCATTTGTCGAACCTTATGGGGCGGTTACCGCAACACCGGCATTTGATTTTCCGTTTGTGTTCAAATTTGACTGGGGAGGGGAAGGGTACCAAGTTTATCTTATACAATCCGCCTCGGAATTTAAGGATATTTTGCAAATCGCCAAAGACTATGAAGACAGGGGCCATACCGGATTTATAATTCAGGAATATATTCCTTCAATCCACCGATCATTGAGAGTTGTGGTCATCGGCCAAACCCTTATTTCTTACTGGCGGGTTCAAAGCGACTCTCGGAACTTTTGCTCAAATCTTGCCGGAGGAGCGGTTATCGATGCCCAGGCCGATCCGGAGTTGCAAGCCTTGGCGGTGACATCGGTCAAAGCGTTTTGTTCCCGGACCGGCATCAACCTGGCCGGTTTTGACCTGATTTTTTCATCCCAAAGAAAGCGCGGGATACCGCTTTTTCTTGAAATAAACTATTATTTCGGTAGAAGGGGGTTGGGAGGATCCGAAAGATTTTATGAAATATTGGTTATGGAAATCGAGAAATGGATTGACCGTACCGGTCTAAGTTCCGCCCGAAGTTTTTGAGTATGGAACCCTTTGCAACAGATCTGGATGAAGAGGATATAAAGAGAGAAAAACGCAAGGCAAGGGAACTCCGGGGCTCCCAGTGGTGGAAACGTCGCCGGGCCAAAGGAGTCTGCTATTACTGTGGCCGCCCTGTGCCCCCCAAAGAACTTACCATGGATCATATTGTCCCCATTGCTCGAGGCGGTCGAAGCACGAAGGGAAACGTTGTTGCCGCCTGCAAGGAATGTAACACCGCCAAAAAGCAGCTGCTTCCCATGGAATGGGATCAATATTTAAAAAAGTTCGATCGGTAGTATGCATACAGAAACGGCTTTTTGCTTGCTCAGCCTGCCCCGCCCGTCCGCAGCTCCGGCAGATGATACCGGGGCGGATATTTTTTGAGCGCCTTGATCCTGAATATAAACAAGAGGTTATGGGCAGACATCTGGGGGCTTGTCATAATAAATTCCCTGAATTTGTTCGGCTCAGAAAATCTCATCCTTGCCATTTATGTTTTTTTGGGGTAATTACGCAGGGTAACTGATTGAAATTTCGATTTTTTATATAGAATCAAAACAGGAGTTCGTAAGATGCGAATTGTTACCCGGCCGGATTTTGACGGTGTTGTATGCGCTGCGCTTCTATATGAGGCGGAAAATGTAACCGTGCCTGTCAAATGGGTCGAGCCCAATGACATGCAAAAAGGAATCGTTGATATTCATGAGGGTGATATTATTGCAAACCTGCCTTATGACAAACGGTGTGCCCTGTGGTTTGATCATCATCATACAAACAAAATCGACAAACCGTTTAACGGCTCTTTTAAAATTGCCCCTTCAGCGGCAGGCATCATTTTTGAATATTATAAAAACAGATTTAAACTCGATTACAGCGAATTAGTCAAAGAAACAGACAAAATCGACTCTGCGGATTTATCCCTGGATGAGGTGCGACATCCGGAAAAATACGATTATGTCCTGCTTTCCATGACGGTTTTAGGCTGTGATATATATGATGAACCGTATTGGAACCGGCTTGTGGATTTACTCAGGAAATTCGACATAAAAAGGGTTCTTCAGGACCCGGAGGTAAAAGCACACTGTGATGCGGTTGTTGAAATGAATAAGGAATATAAAAAGGTTTTACAAGAAAATACCGAGCTCATCCAACACGTATCGGTTACGGATTTTCGCTCATTCGATAAGACACCGGCCGGAAATCGTTTTCTGGTTTATTCCATGTTCCCCGAGGCGGTTGTCAGTGTTAAGATCCGTTATGATATTGACGATAAAGAAACTGTCGCCGTCAGTGTCGGGCATAGTATTTTTAATCGAAATTGCAATGTGAATGTCGGACTCATGCTTTCAATTTTTGAAGGCGGAGGCCACCGCGGCGCAGGTTCCTGTCGGTTTCATGTAAGTAAAGCCCAGGAGTATATTCCCAAAATACTTGATATATTGTTAAAGAATGAAGACAATGAAGGCTGACAGGCCATCCGTTTATTTTTACATTGAAGACATGGTCCTCTGGGCCGGGTCAGAGATAGATGGCACCGCCATGGAGTTGTGTGTCTTAAATCACAAATCTCAAGCACCAAATTACAAATAAATCTCAAATTCCAAAATACAAATTCAAAACCCGTTCAAGCGATTGTTCTTTTTGTTTGGAATTTTGAGTTTCGGTCATTGAATATTGTTTGAAATTTGGTATTTGATTTTTGGAATTTCAATAAGTCATTGAACTTTCAATAAAGCAAACCCTCTCTGTGGATAACCAAACCCCTGTCCTACAGACAAGGATTTTTACTTTGCAGCCAGTTTTTTAAGGTGAGAAATCGTTTGCCATGAAAAGGGTTCTTTCTGGCAAGGCAGTATGGCGTTGTTTGTAAACAGAGGGTCTGATTCAAGATTGTAGCGCGAGGCGGCCACGGCCTGTGGCCAGAGTGTTGTTTTGGGAATCGGAGAATAATAGGCCAAAATTGGGGTTGTGCCGGTTTTTTTGACAGTTTGGATGGAATCCTCTATAGATTCAATATTTTGTCCGGGAAGACCCGCCAGCAGGTATACCCCTATCATGCGCTGATCAAAACCCGCTTCCTTCAGGCAGGTTACCGCTTTTACAAATTCTGATACCGTTACCTTTTTGTCCAATTCATTTCGTATATCCAAAGATGTTGTTTCGAGTCCGAGACGAAGGCTTTTGAAGCCTGCGTGAAACATGAGGCGGGCCGTCTGTTTTGAAATTTCACGGACATGGACGGCATTGGGGGTATGGAAACGAACCTTAAGGCCGGTATTGATTATCCGTTCGAACATGGGGATCGCATGTTTTTCTGCATCCACCAGCAAGGCATCATCATAGAACACAAAATCATTTACGTTATATTTTTCATGCCAACAGGTTATCTCTTCGACAACAGATTCGGGACTTCGCACCATTCTTTTTGGGTTTAAAAAATGTGAGGCACAGTATTTACAGGCAAAGGGACATCCTTTGGAAGTTTGCAGGGGGATATAGGTGATTTTTCTTTGAAGCTCAAATGCCGGATAGGGGTAGGTGTCAAGATCGTCAGGATTAAACGCCGGGTTCACGGAAAACCCGGTATGTTCGCCGACCAGTTTGAGAATATGTTTTTCACCGGGTCCTGTTTGTATCCGGTGAGCGCCGGAACGGCTCTGCGCATGCTCGTGACAGAGAGTGGCATAAATACCCCCAAGAACCATGGCCGCATCAGGAAAGATGTCTTTTATGACACCGATGGTTTCCGTAACGCCTGTGTACCAGTATGTCATCATGGAGGTCAATAACACCAGGTCCGGCTTTTGCATGCGAAGAAGATCTTCCCTGAACCATGAGTGTTTGATTCCGTATCTGGAAAAGTTCCGGGGGATGTCTTCCAGTCCGCCGGGTTTCGGAATTTTGGTTTTTAAATAAGGCCCCCGGCCGTATCTGGCATACGGTTTGGTTTGAGGTGCTTTTGCATGGAAACGATCCAGGCAGTCTAAATAGGTAACGTTAAATCCATGGCGCCGGAGTATGGAGGCAAGGGTGAGAAGCCCCAGAGGCTTGGCCCAGAAATCATAGGCGGCAAAATCATGTATCCAGGGATTGATCAGAAGAATATGTGGGGTATCGTGTTTCACGGAAAGGATTAGTCATCATCATCGGCAGGAAAATACTTCATGGATGTCTTTTTCAGTTCCCTGCGACTGAACAAAAGGCTGTAAGTGTTGATTTGGGTTATAATAGAAATATTCCGGGCAATTTCCCGGCAGGATTCTTCATCTTTTGCATGAATCATGGTATAAAGATTGTACGGCCAATCAACCGTTGGATTTCGCCGGTAACAGTGTGAAACCTCGTTAAAAGAAGCCATCTTTTCTCCGGCCTCATCAATGCGGTCTTCCTCAACTTTCCACGCCACCATGGCATTGGCCTGAAACCCTGATTTTTGATGATACAGTGTTGCACCGAATCGTCTTATCACTCCTTTGTTACAAAGATCTTTCAGCCGTTCAAGCAGGGTCTTTTCGGAAATTCCGAGTTTTTGTGCCATTTCCAGATATGGGCGCTGGGTGATGGGGATATCGCCTTGAATTAACCCGATTATTTCATTTTCGAGATCTGTCGGCATATGGAGTTATATGGGCTGGAATAAAAAAAAGTCAAGGTTTTTTTCTTTAACGTATAAATAGGATTTTTGAAACATAATTTACAGGAGTCTCTATCAATGAAAAAAACGATTCATAATGTTTTACTGTTTTCCCTGGTTATGCTCATCGGGGTTTTCGCCAATTGCAGCACAAAATCTTACATTAATGTCAACTACCGACTCCCGTTATCTTCGTATGACCTTCAGGGCAAGAGAGTGTTCCTTGAAATAAGGGATGTGCGATCCCACAAAGCTGTTTTTGGTGAAAAAGCCGAAACCAAATTTAAAAACTTTACCGGCCTTTTTTTATTGTCCTTATCCGAAAGCAAAAAAAACAACGATGTGGTCGGCGCATTTGATCTTCCGGCACTGTTCGAGGCGGCATTTTCCAAACGCCTTGAAAATATGGGAATAGAAATTTTAACAGACTTGATCAACAGCCTGGATTTACGCAAAATGTTTCAACGGGCAGAACTGTAGATATACATGACCGAGCGGCACCAGGGCGGGCTTTAGTTCACTTCAAACTTTCGCTCGCCGGAAACCTTTGGTCTTGTGCGGCCCGGGATAAACTCCTGTGTTCCGGGATATTTTCCTATTAAAACAATCCATTTTACCTATGGACAAAATTTTCCAAAATTATATTAATAATAAACTCAGGAGGGTTGCAAGGGTTTCACTTAGGGATTCGTAAAGAACGAACAATGTACTAAAAGAAAAATCCCCCGACCTCTCGTCACGGCCATACGATTTTGAGGTAAGCTCAATTTTTGCCTGTGTTTTTATGAGATTGGTTTTTTTTATCTTATGAAAGGAGAATGCTTATTATGGGGGCAACATCACAAAAATCATTATTTTCCAGTTGGTTGCGCAATAGAATTCCCGGAACCCACCCAATTTTCACCAATCCCCTTCCCAAAAACAGGAACTACCGATCTTTTAATTTTGCCCGGGCCTACAGAAGCTGGTTTGTCCCCTATCTGAAATCCCGTATGCGTTCCCATGAATTTCGGCCCCTGCTTTCCTTTCTTTATACAGACCTCAACTGTAATCTCAACTGCCACTACTGCTACTGCCGGGGAAAAAAAATACCGGGTATGACCACGCAGGTCGCCAAGGATGCCCTAAAATGGCTTCAATCCGTGGGGTGCAGGGTACTGGCTTATATGGGCGGTGAACCCTTGGTGCGCAAAGACTTTATTATAGAATTAACACGCCATGCCGTACAAAACGGGTTCTTTGTGTATCTGCCCACCAACGGTATTTTAATGGACAAAGACTTTATTGATGCTATTGGAGAAGCGGGTATATCCGTTATCAATCTTGCTGTCGATGCTATGGATGGATATACCGGCATACCCAAATATTTTAATCGCATTAAACCTCAGTTTCAATACCTTGTGCAACAGGAAAAGAAATATGGATACATCACCTTCTTTAATATCAACATTACAAAAAACAACCTGAAAGACGTAAAGCAGCTCACGGAAATCGCCCACAACCATGGCATTGCAACCGATTATCATATCAATGAACCTCCGCAAATCAACTATCAGGACTTTAAGCATGAACAGGACGGCGCATGGATTACCGAAGCGGAATTTGATGAGGTCGATGAACTTCTGGACTGGGTAATCCAAAAAAACCTTGACGGATATACCATGGTCAATTCGGTTGAGCATTTGAGTGCCATGAAACGATTCATTCGTCACCAACTGCCGGTTTGGCCCTGTACGGCCGGAAAGTACTCCATGATCATCCGTCTGGACGGAAGTTTTGCGCCCTGTTTCGAACTGTACGGATCAGATGAAGACTGGGGAAATATTTATGACGGCCATAAGTTTGATCCGGAAAAATTAGCCGGACAAAAGCAAACCTGCAGCCCCCACTGCCTTTCCACCTGCAACTTCCAGGTCTCCCACTATTCCAGGTCCTTTATATATTCCGCACAATGGCTGGCCAAACATGCCTATTCCAGCTTCTTCGGTATTTCTTAACAGACGCAATTTGATAAAAATTCAAAGCACCGGATTTCTATCAGAGGTTAAGTGTCTGTTAAAATGTCTCAATTTAATTATCTAAAACGCAAATCTTCACCCCTGACCCGTAATGAATTCTTGCTTTTAGGGATTCATCAACGATAATGACCTTGAAAAAGTTCTATAATAAACATATTATATAAAAATGAGGTAATGGGGTATACGGTCAAGATTCAGAGGTTCGCCTTACCACCCTGAACACCAAACCCGTGACCCATAGGATTTTGAAAGAGGTTATTCGATGAAAAATAACATTTCGAACAAAAAATTTACGGGGGCCACCCGGTACGTTCTGGATGATGAACTGGCCAGTATCGTTAACGTCTCCATGGCTCTTGAAATGCCGCTTCTTCTCAAAGGAGAGCCGGGTACCGGCAAAACCATGCTGGCCCATGCCATTGCCGAAAGTCTGGCCATGCCGCTGATTGTCCTTAATGTAAAATCAAGCATGAAGCTGGTAGATACCCTGTACCAGTATGACACACTGACCCGTCTCAACGACAGTCGCTTTGGCGATTCTCACCGGGATGTCAGCAATATTGAAGATTATATAAAAATGGGCAAGATCGGCCAGTCGTTTACCTCCAAACAAAGGACCGTGCTGTTGATTGACGAAATTGACAAAGCCGATAACGATTTCCAGGATGATATGCTGGATGTGCTTGATCAAATGGAGTTTGATATTATCGAAATTGATAAAACCATGAAAGCTGTGCATCGTCCGGTCATCATTATTACGTCAAACGCCAAAAAAGACCTGTCCGATCCTTTTTTGGGAAGATGCAATTTTCATCATATCGCCTTTCCGGATCCCAAGATGATGCGCAAGATCATAAGGGTACATTTTCCGGATATCGATTCCAACCTTATGGAAAATGCGGTGACAACGTTTTACAGCGTGCGAAAAATTGATGCGGTTGAAAAGAAGCCGGCAACCCGGGAACTGATCAACTGGATACGCGCCCTGAAATCCGATCCGGATTTTAAGCCCAAGACCCTGATTACAGGTGATATCCCCTATCTGGGGGTTTTGTTTAAAAAAAGCCAGGATTACCAGCGCGCCGTGGACGCAACAAGCGGCGGCCCTGTGATTTAACCCGAATATTTCATGAAAATTTTCGAAAGGTCTTTTTATTTTGCCTTGAAAAACCTGGTCCTTTGGGCCTCCGGCTCGTAGAGCCTACGCCTCGGAGAGCC
>CAZIIV010000012.1:0-1367 GCA_964539365.1 uncultured Desulfobacteraceae bacterium
TTCATTTTTTGAGCGAAAGCCTTGCAATCAGGTTTCAGGTGTCAGGTGTCAGTAGTAAGAAACGAATTGGCTGATACCTGACACCTGACACCTGAAACCAAAAAGTCCTGGATAGCAATTAACAAACTGGTAATACATTCAAAATACATACCTGATTGGATAACGAGTGTCCATCCATAAATCTATATCAGGCAGCATGTTTTTAAGGTAATGGAAGGGAAAGCTTCACCTGCGTACCGTTGCCGATTTCCGAGGAAATTTTACAGGTTCCATTGCAAACTTCAGCCCGGTCTTTCATCCCTTTTAAACCGAATCCACCCAATGAATCCGGATTGGACGGGATACTCTTGGGATCGAATCCGCAGCCGTTATCCGTCACGCGCAGCTCTATAAAATCACCGGATTTGATCAAACACAGCTGTATCGTATCGACCTCGCCATGTTTAAATGCATTGGTCATGGCTTCCTGTAGAACACGAAAAATAGTAATTTTAAGTGCTTCGGGTATGTTGTCCTCTTCGACATCAAGTTGGGTAATAATCCGGGTGTTTTGATAATACTTGCTCTGCTCCCGACAAAACCAGCGGATGGTTTTCAGCAGTCCCAGGTCTTCCAGCACGGAAGGCATCAGATGATTAGAAATTCTACGAACTTCTACAATGGTATCCTTGATACTGGCAACAATCTTTTCTATGGAACAAGCATCCTCTCCGGGACCCCTGTCCATGGACGCCAGTTTTTGCTCAAGGGCTAATTTAATGGCTGCCAGGTTGCCACCCACGCTGTCGTGAAGTTCTTTGGCGACCAGTTTGCGTTCGTTCTCCTGGGAGTCAATTATTTTACGTGAAAGCAATCGCAGCTTTTCCTGGGACTTGTGCAACTTATTTTCCGCCTGCTTGCGTTTGCTGATATCGACGAACGAAGCCATTTTACCGAGGATATAACCCTGTTTGTCTGTTGCTTCCGAAAAAGAGACCTCCATTGGGCGTGTCCTACCGTCCTTGTATTTAACTACGGCTTCCTTGATGAGTCCGGTGCCGGGTTCGACGATGCACTTCGCGTCGCCGAACTCTTTGACCCTGTCTGAAACAAACAGGCCGGACACATTTTTACCGATGATGTCACTGGCTTCGCTATATTCGAATATTTTCAAAAAAGCAGGATTGGCATAGGAAACGGTTCCCTTCTTACCGGTGATGATAATACCGCTTGCCGCGGAATCCAGAATATCCTTAAAAAAATTGATTGCCTGCTCTTGCTCGGCATTTTGGATTTCCGGCATGTCAATGAAGGTCATGTGATTCTTCCTTTCCGTACATCCGAGGATGCAACATATAATGGATTCAAAAAAGAAATTACAGTATTTA
>CAZIIV010000012.1:1467-36708 GCA_964539365.1 uncultured Desulfobacteraceae bacterium
CGTACATCCGAGGATGCAACATATAATGGATTCAAAAAAGAAATTACAGTATTTATCAGTTTTCAAGGACAAAATCAACCGGCAGCGTTTTTGAAAAAATGAGTAACCCCCTAACTACCATTGTAGAGGTCGGAGGGGTTCAGAGCCAAGGCGTGGGTTAACAAGCCGGTTTTTTTCATTGTGTCCATATTTTCGGATTGATGCGGAAATCCTCTGTTTCGGTTTTTAGAAGCAATTTACGGGCAAACACAAGATAAAGGGTTTCGTGATACGGGTTAAGCGGCAAAGGGGGGAACGTTTCATTCTTTTTCCATATGCGAGTGAATTAAACGTATAAGTTTTTTTATCTTTATTGCCGATTTTGAAAAAAAATAATCGGCTCCGGCTCTATAGGCCGCCTGCCGATAGTCATTTGAATCAAAACTTGTGCAGACAACCACCAGGATTTGAGGATACAGGTGCTTGATTCTCCGGGTGAGTTGCAATCCGTTTTCTCCGGGCAAGCGGATGTCCATGAAAATTAAAAAAGGAGGATTGTCCGAAATTTTAGCCATTGCGTTTTCTGCGCTTCCGGCTTCGTGGATGTCAATATTTTCTATGCGCTGCATCAAAGATGCTCGAAATACATTGCGGAACATTTCATTGTCATCGACAATCAGCAACCATGACACTTTAGTTCTCCTGTCGTCACAGAAAAAATTTATCCTGATAACGGAAATTCTTCATATACCCGCTTACGCTTATCCAATAACCTTAAGGATTGTAAAAGAAAATAGGGTCAAGCATGTATTTTGCGGGTCAACCGTGTAGGGTTGTAAATCAACCCTAACGTTTGCTATGATTGCCATGAATAGTTGGTTTCGGGTGTCAGGTTCCAGGTGTCAGCTAAAAAAAGGCTTAGTGCTCTAAAACTTTAGGTTTTTTGGGTCACCAGGTTCTTTTCAATCGCGTAGGCCGTCAATTCGGATGCGCTGTGTAAATCCAGTTTTTTCATTATATTGGCACGATGTTTCTCGACGGTTTTCAGGCTGATGTGAAGTAGTTCGGCGATTTGTCTGTTTTTATACCCTTCGGCGACTAATTTTAAAATTTCCCTTTCCCGCCGGGTAATCGTGTCCCAATCCGTTTTTTTCTTCAGCTTTCTGGAGCTCTCCAGATAACCTTCCATCACCTGGTCCGTGACCTGGGGACTGATGTAAGTTTTTCCTTCCAGAACGGTTCGGATGGCGGTTTGCAATTCATGCCGGCTGCTGTCCTTAACGCAGTATCCGTTGGCTCCGGCATCGAACGCTTGAAGAACGAACTCATCGGACTCATGGATGGTCAACGCCAGAATTTTGATATCAGGATAAATACTTTTTATTTCTTTTATGACGGAAATTCCACTGAGCCTGGGCATGGAAAGATCCAGCAAAATAAAATCCGGTTGTTTTTTCCGAACCTGGCGCAAGGCTTCCAGACCGTCATTCGCTTCAGAGATTAATTCGTAGTCGGTATTTGATGCCAGCAGGGATTTTAAACCTTCTCTGAACAACTGGTTGTCTTCTACAATCAAAATTTTAACTTTTGGTTTCATATGAGTTTACCCATATAGAATATAGATGGATGGAACAAAAGTCTGCCAAGACGGCATCCTAAAATATATAACTTAATTTTCATAACACAAAAGCTCGATGAAATAAACATATTTTGCTCAAATAGTTTTATCCGTGACATCTGAAATGAAAAATCTTCACAATTTTGTGGAATGGTAGGGTTTTTTTTAGGATTAAATAAATGCGGCAGCTAATATACAATTCCGGCATTATTTTATTTAATATTTAAAAATCATAGATTTCATAAACATTGAAGGGGGTGGATGCCGGACGCTGACGCTATTGAAGCTGACGCTATTGAAATCGATGAGTAAAACAAAGGATTTTAACCACTAATCATATCATATATAGGAGGAAAAATCATGTTTAAAAAAATTTTAGTTCCACTGGATGGATCGAAGCTGGCGGAGAAAATCTTGCCGCACGTGGAAGATATAGCCAAAGGATTAAATGCACAAGTAACCCTGATGAGCGCAAGCCATTTTGCCGGAGCAGCGATGGTATCCGAAGATACGTTGAAACAACTCAGAGCGGATGAAAAAACAGCCACGGAGAAGTATCTGAATCAGCTGGCTGATAATTTAAAGCAGAAGGGTTTGGAAATAAACTGGGTATACAAAGAAGGGCTGGCCTCTACGCAAATCATTGCCACTGCAAAGGAGCAGAATGCAGACCTTATTGCCATTGCATCCCATGGTGGCGGAGAGTTCGCATGGAATCTGGGAAGTGTGACCGAAAAGGTTATGAAGCACACGTCTGTGCCCGTTATGGTATTGCCGGTTATGGAGAAGAATCCGCCCGAGGTCAAGCCGGAATGGTTCCTGGGAGCTTAACCGGATGAATGCAATGTTAGGGTTTAGTTTTCCGGAGCCGGAAAAAAAAAGATATCTACCGGCGGTTGGCGGTTTCAGCGGCCGGTAGAATTTCAATAAATATTAAAATCCCATAGATACTTACCATTAAGTCACTTGCCGTTATAAAAACAATTTGTCATGAAAATTTGTATGTTTACCAATACATATCTTCCGCATGTCGGAGGAGTGGCGCGCTCGGTTTCGATAGTTACGCGGGATCTCAGGCAAATGGGAAACCATGTCCTTGTGATCGCCCCGGAATATTCCGATTCGAACGGGCGGGACGAAAACGACCTTGATGTTCTGCGGGTTCCGGCCATTCAAAATTTCAACGGAAGCGACTTTTCCCTCCGAATTCCGGTGCCGTTTATCATCGATGATACCATCGACAACTTCAAACCCGATGTTATTCACAGCCATCATCCTTATCTTCTGGGAGATGCGGCGCTTCGGGCGGCCGGGCGTCGAAGACTGCCCCTGATTTTTACCCATCACACCCGATATGAAGAATATACCCATTACGTGTCTGCTAATTCCGATGCCATGAAGCAGTTTGCCGTGCATCTTTCCACGCAATATGCCAATATGTGTACGAGCGTCGTGGCGCCCAGCCGGAGTATCGCCCGTTTGATCAGAGAACGGGGGGTCATCACTCCGGTGAAGGAAATACCGACCGGCGTTGATACGGGCTTTTTTTCAAAAGGTCAGGGGAAAAAATTTCGAGAAGAATTTGGGATTCCCCGAGACGCCTTGGTCATCGGACATCTGGGCCGGCTGGCTCCGGAAAAAAATCTCTTGTTTCTCGCCCGGGCAATCTCGGATTCCATGGCCGATCTTCCCCGTTTGAGATTTTTGGTCATCGGCCAAGGACCCAGTGAGGACGAGATCATTCGAATTTTTCGAGAGAAAAAACTTGACGACCGGCTGATCATGGCCGGTAAACAGACCGGGAATCGGCTGCGCGATGCTTACCATGCCATGGATCTTTTCGTATTTGCTTCCAAAAGCGAAACACAAGGCATGGTGATCACCGAAGCCATGGCCGCAGGTTTGCCGGTAATCGCCATCGATGCGCCGGGGGCACGGGAAGTGGTCTCGAAATCAAAAAACGGAATTCTTCTTCCCCCGGAGACTACGGAATACATATTCTCCGAGACGGTCCGTGATGCGATCCTGTCATCCCAAAAACTTTCCCGCTGGGGAAAAGCCGCACTCGAGACTGCAGGCCGATTTGATCGAAAAAAATGCGCCGAAAAGCTTTTCCGTCTTTATGAATCGGTACTTGCCGATTCGAAGGGATATGCGGGGACCGAAAACGGATATTTGAAAACCTGGGAAAAATTGCTTGCGGCCATTCGAACCGAATGGGATCTGGTTTCGGAAAAAGCAAAGGCCGCCATTAAAATCGTGGGTAAAGATCAAAAAGAGGGGGGTTTTGGCGAATAGAATTCGAAACTGCTTCAAAGCCCTTCGGAAGAAACTGTCCCGCAGTGAATGGGTGGTTAAACTTTTAAATCTTCCCCGCCGTCGGGTCGAAGAGCCGGAACGTGGTATGATATTGATCCAGATCGATGGACTGGCCTATACCCAGATGAAAAAGGCTTTGCAAAAGAACCGCCTGTCTTTTCTCCGCCGGTGTATTCAACAGGGCGAGTTTTATTTAAAACCATTTTACTCAGGGGTTCCGTCTACCACCCCCGCCATGCAGGGAGAGCTGTTTTTCGGGATAAAATCCAGTGTTCCGGCCTTCGAGTTTGTGGATCGAAAAAACGGCGAACGATTTGCCATGTTTTATCCAAAGGCTGCCAACCATATGGCCGAAATTCTGGAACGCCGGGGTGAGCCGCTGTTGAAGGGGGGAACCTCTTATGCGAATATTTATGCCGCCGGTGCCGATGAAGCGCGGTATTGTGCACAAACCATGGACTTGGAATCGATCCTCAAGGCCATAAGCCCTTTTAAAACGCTGCTAATTCTTCTTGTTCATATGGGCAAGGTTTTTCGAATACTCACATATGCCATGATTGAATGCGGGCTTGCCCTCACCGACTTTGTTGGTGGAGTTGTGGACCGGGAAGACGTTTTAAAAGAGCTCAAATTTATTCCCACCCGGGTTTTGATCTGTATCATCCTCCGCGAGTTGATCCGCTTCCGTGTCAAAATGGATGTGACCCGGGGGGTCCGAATTATTCACGCCAATTTTGTCGGGTACGACGAGCAGGCTCACCGTCGCGGTCCGGATTCCGCCTTCGCCCATTGGGCGCTAAAAGGAATAGACGGGGTCATAAAAGACATATACCGAACGGCATTGCGCTGCGACTGCCGGGACTACCGCATGATTGTTTGTTCGGATCACGGTCAGGAATCCGTACAAGCCTATGAAAAGCGTTTCGGAAAACCGGTAAAGAAAGCCATCCGGGAAATAGTGTCGAATATGGATATGGATTATCGTGCCGGGAATTCCGGCGTAACCGGCAATGAAACTCATTACGGTCACCATCGTGCGTTCGGATTATTTCCAACTAAAACAAAATATCGGCAAAAACAGCCCGAACACATGATTCGGTCCGATAGAATCCGGATAACCACGATGGGACCCGTCGGACATATCTATCTTCCCCTGCCGGTATCCGGTCATCAAAAAGAAATACTGGCCAAAAAACTGGTGGCCGAAGCAAATATTCCTTTGGTGTTTTTTATCAATCAAAACCAGGTGATGGCCGTCAACCGCGGCGGAGTCTTCAATCTTTTAAAACAACGCCAAAATGTGCTGGGCAAGGATCACCCTTTCCGGCAATGGACCGCTCAGGACCTTCACCGTACCTGCCGGCATCCCAATGCCGGAGATCTGGTCATTTCGGGATGGACCCCGGACAATATCCCCTTGTCCTTTAATGTGGAAAACGGTGCTCACGGCGGTCCCGGAAACGAGGAAACCCGAGGATTTGTGTTGCTTCCCAATGAAATCGAGCTTCAGGAAACCGCATTGCGACCCCTGGATTTACGAGAAATCATACTCAATTGGTTTAAAGGCCGGGAGGATAAACAAATTATCCGGAAATACAAAGCGGCTTCGCACAGTCTGAAAGTTATGACGTATAACATTCACAGTTGTTTGGGGCTGAACGGCAGGGTTGTCCCCGATAACATCGCACGAATCATTGCCGATCTCGATCCTGACGTGGTGGCCCTTCAGGAAGTGGATGCAAACAGACGCCGTACGCAATATACGGACCAGGCAAAATATCTTGCCCGGGAACTTGATATGGAATATCAATATTTTTCGGTAATGAACCATGGTGCGGAAAAATACGGACTGGCCATATTGGGCAAACATTCCCTTGTAAAAGTCAAATACGGTCGGTTTCCGGCGGCAAGACCGGAACGGCCGGTCGAGCCAAGGGGGGCGATGTGGATACGGGTTCAAACGCCCGGGTGCGACGTTAATATCGTCAACACGCATTTGGGTCTTCAAATGAGGGACCGCTTGTTGCAGATCCGAACATTATTCGGAGAGGATTGGCTTTCTGCTATATTGGAGAATGATCCGTTGGTTGTGTGCGGTGACTTTAATGCGAGCGCACGTTCCCCGGTATATCGGCAGATCTGCACTCGCCTTACGGATGTTCAGAAAACGGGAAATTGTCGAGGCGCTCCCAAACCCACGTTTTTTTCACGATATCCCGTGCTCCGTCTGGATTACATATTCGTGTCAAAGCATTTCACCCCGCTTCGGATTCTGGTGCCCGGCAATCCTTTAACCCGTATGGCTTCGGATCACCTTCCGGTTTTTACCGAACTTATGTTCAACATGCCGGCCGGAAATTAAGATGAATTTGAACAGTGAGCTGTTAACCATTATTTTCTTGTTTCTATTGGGGGGATACGGTTTCGGCTTGTGGGTAAAAAATCGATATTATCAAACATGATTTTTTTCCTGCATTCCATTCAAGATTTGATTTAATTCTTCCCGATTCAGCGTTTCATGCTCGAGTAACTGCCGGGCAATATGGTCGAGCGTTTCACGATTTTTGGTAAGCAGGGTTACCGCCTTTTTCTCCGTTTCCGATAAGATGTTTCGGATCTCTTCGTCAATCAGGCGTGCGGTATGTTCGCTGAAGTCTCTGGGTTCCGAGAGTTCTTTTCCTAAAAACGGATGAGGTTCGCCGTGTCGAAAGGTTACCGGCCCTAATTTTTCACTCATGCCCCACTGGCAAACCATGCGTCGCGCCAGTTGGGTGGCTTTTTTGAGGTCGTCCCCGGCACCCGTAGAAATATCTTCAAACACGATCTTCTCAGCCACCCGTCCGCCCAGAATTACTCCGATACGATCCAATAAATAGTTTCGGTTCAGATTATGCCGGTCCTCCTCAGGAATCTGTTCGGTTGCCCCCATAGCCCGTCCCCGGGGAATAATCGACACTTTTTGCAGGGGATCCGAATGGGGCAGAAGTTCGGCCAGCAAGGCATGTCCGGCCTCATGATAGGCAACGGACCTTTTTTCCGTTTCGCTGATGATATCTTCTCTTTCGATTCCCATCAGAATTTTATCCCTGGCCTGATCAAAGTCTTCGGGTTCCACGCGGTTCTTATCTTTACGGGCTGCCATCAGGGTGGCTTCATTGACCAGATTCTTGAGATCCGCACCGGAAAGACCTACTGTTTTTCCGGCGATTTGATCTAGATCGACTTCATCGGCAATCGGTATGTCTCGAGTATGGGTATGCAATATTTCCTTTCGGGCTCTCTTGCGCGGCAAGTCGATGGTAATGCGCCGGTCAAAGCGCCCGGGACGAATTAAGGCGGGATCGAGTACATCCGGCCGGTTGGTGGCTGCCAGAACCACAACCGATTCATGAGGTGAAAACCCGTCCATTTCGGCCAGAATCTGGTTCAGGGTCTGTTCGCGTTCATCATGACCGCCGCCCAGTCCCGTGCCGCGTACCCGGCCGATGGAATCGAGTTCATCGATGAAAATAATGGCGGGAGCATCCTTTTTCGCTCTTTTGAACATATCTCTGACCCGGGAGGCTCCCACACCCACAAACATCTCGATAAATTCCGACCCGCTGATGCTGTAAAAGGGTACATCGGCTTCCCCGGCCGTGGCCTGGGCCAGCAATGTTTTCCCCACTCCCGGGGGGCCCACCAGCAGCAGTCCCCTGGGCAGCTCTCCACCCAATTTCTTAAATTTGGAAGGATCTTTGAGATACGCCACGACTTCCTGAAGTTCCTTTTTGACATTGCGCATTCCAGCCACATCATCATAGGTCACAGTGATGTTTTGTTTGTTATATAATTTGGCCTTGGACTTAGCGAAGCCGAAGATTCCTCCTCCGCCCCCGGCCATGCGTTCCTGCATTTTTTTACTGGCGTATAAAAACAGACCAAAAATCAATACCCACGGAAGCAGACTAACGATAATGGTCCAAAACAACGGCTGTTTTTGTAATTCGGCGCGAACTTCCACGTTATGGGTTTCGAGCATCGGTAAAAGTTTCGGGTCCTGTATCGCCGGTTTGATGGTTCGGATATAGGCCGGTCTTTCAACGTCTGTTTCAGAGGTTTCGGCGTTGTCTTTTTCAGAAAGCGATGGGTTGTCTGCCAGTTTTCCGTTGATTTCATTGCCTTTAATGGTGACTTCCGAAATTTTTCCCTGGCCGACCATTTTTTTAAATTGCGAATATGAAATGTCTCGGACAGATGTTCCCGGCGCAAAATCTCCATAAAAATACATGAAAATCAGCCATATCAGAATAATCCCTATAACGGGCCGCCAGTCAAAAGACTTACTTGCGTCGGGTCGGTGGATGGTATCTTTCATGAGTCAGCTTTCCCTGTGCCAGGACATGTTGTGTAAGCTTTCATCACACTTATGAAATTTGCACGAGAATTCTTTGCGCGGTTTTCATATCGATATTCAAGAGCATCGAGTACTTGTCCAAAATATTTTTCCTTGTTTCCGTTAGAACGCCGTCCGGCATGAGAATCTTTGCCGCCCATGTAAATGCCGTTTCTTTATGTTCCGGTTTGAGTACTTTGGCTGCCGCCGCCACATATTTAACCGTATCTTCCGTTCTGATCATATTCATGAATTTATTGAGACTCGGTTTTATGCTATCGGAAAGGTTTAAAAATAGGGGATGATCTTGCGCCAGGGCGGTGATACGCTTTGCATCGACGCTTTCATCGCCCTCGCGAACAGCTTCTTCCTTAGTCGCGCAAACCGCTACCAGTATCAAGGCATCGTTAATCGTTAAATCTTCTATCAAGTCCTTTTCATATGCATCCATTTCTTTTAAATTTTTTTCTACAAGCCCCATGGATCATTTTCTCCTTTTTTTGCGAAGTTTCTGTTACCAGTACTTGGGCCGGCCGTAGAAATCATACAGTCTGGCTTCGTATTCCCGGTTTACCGGGGCTGACGGGTCATATTCCGGGCTTTCTTTGATTTCCTCCACATTTAGATCCACCGCCACTTCCCGTTCCAGCCATTGGACCGAAACGATCCAATCCGGTGATATCAGTACCTTACGGCTTCCCGGGAGCCAGTTTCGGGTATCCACAACCATGTATCGGATATTCCAGGCCCGGTCGTCAACGATAAAATCCTCCACGTGACCGATTTCACCATCCCGGGCTTGAATGTGATATCCCGTCACTTCCCCGGCTGAACGCAGATGCGGATCACCGTTTTCAGGTTGGACTTTCACGGCATCCTTTCTTTTATCCGCGTACAGGGGAGCGGGGTAGCTGTACGGACCCCAAACCTCGGCGCCTCCCCAGTAATAAGGCCATCCGAAGTACTCGTGATATTTGGCTTCGTACTGCCGGGACACCGGTGCATCCGTATCCAGATCCGGTGCTTGCTCGATCTGCTTTTTGCTCAGGCGCACCGGAAAAATCCTGGAAGGATAGTCCGGTTCTCCGAGAGAAATCGGTGAAATCAGTACTTTTTTACTCGGCAGCCACTTGCCCGTATCGGCGACCATATATCGGATCACCCAGATCTCGTCGTCGAAAAGAAAATCCTTGCAGCGGCCGATGTCACCGTCTCTGGCTCGTAGCATGTATCCTTCAACCTCTTTAACGCTTCTTAACATATTTAACTCCTTTGGTTACGTATGGCAACAAATTGTCAATAAATAAATACAGACGGTCTCGTAAAAAGTCCAACTTCTGCGTTGTGCTGCATTTCGCAATCATTCAACGTACGATAAGTACGCCTCATGATTACAAAATTTGCACGCCTTGAATTTGAACTTGTTACGAAACCGTCTAAATCGGACTTTTTACGAGGTCATCAAATACAACCGGTTCGGAAGGTTCGGAAGATTATGATGTCTCCCTTTTTTGTTTATAACCTGCGGCCGGATGACGATAAATACGGTTATGACATTATTTTTGTGTGATGATCCCTGTAGATGCGCTTAAATTTTCCGAATTATTTTCAGGTTCCGGGACATGGAATTACCGGCAGGGAAGTGAACAAATACAGGCAACACCCCATATATTTGGATTTTTTTTTCGTTTATTGTATTCTATTATGGCAGGTATCATCGGTATCATTGCGTCCCTTACGGTTCTCGGACTGTCTTTGGTGATTACACGACTGGCAACGGTATCCCTGAACCTGACCGGGCTTTCCTGGGAAACGGCAAAATTTCAGGCCCGATCCGCTTTTACCGGAAACGGAAATTTATTCCGGAGACACATTGATCCTCTATGGCCGGAAAAACATACTGAAGTCTCTTGAAAAACGAGAAGCCGGTTCCGCCGGTGAAACCGTCCATGAAGAAGCGGTGAATGAACAGGAACAACACAAAATCAAACAGGCGGAAAAAGAAAAAGCATACAAAGAAAAACGATTGAAAGAGGGAAAAAATTAAAACAGAGCAAGGTTTTTTTACGGATCTTCATTCCGTGCTTTAAAAGAAAAACTCCCGACTCATTTAAGCAATAAAGAATAAAATTCAACAGAATACATGATTGCCCTTATATACATTTTCAATGAACGCTTCTAAAATAGCTCGAAAAGGCTATAAATCCTGTGCCGATAGCGTATGGGTCTTTTCGGTCAATGAAACGAAAACACCGGTATTAAGCGGGACGGGTTTTAAGGCGCTTAAAGCAAACTTAATTTTTCTTCGCCTGAAAACGTGGTTTTCCGGCACTAACTTTTTAATTTAAGGAGGTCATTATGAGTAGCAGCACGTACAAAATCATCGAAGTCGTGGGAACAAGTGAAGTCTCCTGGGAAGAGGCCGCAAAAAGTGCGGTGGATACCGTGAACAAAACGGTCAGGGATTTGAGAGTTGCGGAGATAAATAAACTGGATATGAAGATCGAAGACGGGAAAGTCACTGCCTACCGGGCCCGAGTAAATGTATCCTTTAAATACCAGGAATAGTAAATAACGGATGACTTGCAGCAGGTGACTCAAGCCTAAAATGTTATCCCTACTGTTTGTAACCGAGAAATGGGCGTGTAATTCCCCAAAGTAATCCCAAATCGAGCAAAGGAGAGAAAAATGACTATTTATGCATCCTTTTTGAAAATGACTGCGGAAGGTAACAAAGAAATCAAAAGATCTCGGGAGCGTTTTGAACAAGGCAAAAGTGGAGTGGAGAAACTCGGCGGCAAGATATTAGATGCTTATTACATCGTTAGCAAAGGAGAATACTTAATTATCAGTGAATTTCCAGATCACGACGCCCGTGTCAAATCCATGGTCCACACCCTTCAAGAAGGGAATGTAAGCTATGAAGTCTTTCGGATGCTGCCCGTTGAAGAATATTTTGAATTGGTCGAGAGCGCTTAATCTTTAAATCGGCATTTGATGAGTTCTCCATACATATAATATGGATGGCCACAAGGCATGGCAGACGGAAAGATTGTGGAAAAAGGGCGCGGTTTATGGATGGAGAATAATCAGCGGCAGGGAAGGGAAAATTTTACTTGAGTTCCCTTTCCGATTTGGGAGGAAATGTCACACGTTCCATTGCAAACTTCGGCCCGATCCTTTATTCCCTTTAAGCCGAATCCGCTCAATGAATCCGGATTGGAAGGGATGGCCTCGGGATCGAATCCGCAGCCGTTATCCGTTACGCATAGTTCTATGCAATCGCCGGATTCCGCCAAACTCACTTCTATGGTGTCGGGCTCTGCATGCTTGAAGGCATTGTTCAGCGATTCTTGGATCACACGAAAAATCGTAATTTTCAGCAAGTTGTGAATGTTGTTTTCGTCCACACGGAGCCGGGTGATGATCCGGGTATTCGGGTAATAATCACCCTGTTCACGGCAAAACGCACGGATTGTTGCCAGCACGCCGATATCCTCCAACATGGACGGCATCAGGTGATTGGAAATTCGACGCACTTCCGTGATAGTATTCGTGATATTGGCGACAATCTTTTCCAGTGAGATCGATTCGGCCGGAGGACTTCCGTGCATATGCTCCAGTTTTTCCTCCAGAGCAAATTTAATGGCCGCCAGATTGCCGCCCACGCTGTCGTGAAGCTCTTTGGCCACGCGTTTGCGTTCGTCTTCCTGGGATTCGATGATTTTGCGTGACAGGGATCGCAGTTGTTCCTCGGACTCGCGCAACTTCTGTTCCGCATGTTTGCGTTTGCTGATGTCCACGAATGACGCCATTTTACCCAGGATACGGCCCTGTTTATCCGTTGCCTCGGAAAATGAGACTTCCACCGGGCAGATGGTACCGTCTTGGTATTCAACCACGGCTTCCCCGATTTGGACGCCGCCGGATCGGACAATACACCTCACGTCGTCGAATTTCCTAACCCTGTCTGAAACAAACAGACCCGCCGCATTTTTACCGAGTATTTGCTCAGGGTTGCCATATTTGAATATCTTCAGGAAATGAGGATTTGCGTATTGAACGGTGCCCGCGTCGTCGGTGATAATAATCCCGCTTGCCGCCGAATTCAGGACATTTTTGTAAAAATTGGCGGTGTGCTCATGCTCGAAATTTTGAATTTCCGGAATATCAAGAAGCATCATGCAGTTATCTTTTTCAAGAGTTATGGGTAAAAAATGTTCCAGATAAATAATTATATGATGAAAAGATTTTCGTCCATAGGGGAAACCCCCATTTTTGATAGTTTATTTCGGAAATTTTCCTCAGATATTTATGACGGACGAGAACATTTTGGGCGGTTCGGTCGGCCATTCGAATTTTAAATAGCAAAACGTCCGTTTTGCCCGATTCCGTCGCCGGAACATTTTTTAAGGTTTCAAAATGTTATCCGGTTTAAGGGTGTTGACTCGCGATAAAGTTCTAAAATTTTATAAAGATAAAAATTTGTTAGCATCTTTTAAATTAAATAGCAATGAGTTTATTAGGTTGTACCGAAAGGTGAATTTCGTATTTGTGTAACGGAGAGACAGTAGAAAGGCGGGTTCGCCCGAACTCATTCCCAACGCCAGGGCGGGAAAAACATCGGTAATTACGTTAAGATATTGGAATTTTAATAAGTCAATGAACTTTTAATAAAGCAAATCCCCTCTGGGGATAACCAAAGCCTGGTCCTTTGGGCCAGGATTCTTTATTCTTATGTTTTTGGAACCTTTTCTCAATCGACGATCAGATTCCGTTAGCGTTACTCGATATGTAACTGAATCAGATTTAGAAGTTCTTCTATGTCGATCTTATCCAAATGTCGCATTAAAAATGATCGAAATACTTTTCGGAACATTTTATTCTGGTCGGCAATCAGGAGCCAGAACACTTCAATTCTCCTTTCATCACAAAAAGGTGCGCATGGTGAACGGAAAATCCGGATTGTACTATTATTTATAACCTCATGTATCCTTAATTAAAATGGGGCAAAACATGTATTTTAGCCAGACAAGGCTTGTATGGGCGGGTGCCGGCACAAATGCTTCCGGCAGGCAAAGAATTCAGCGATGAAGTAAAAGTAAGAATAAGAATCGATCCGGGGAGGACATTTAATTCTTATGATTCTTGTTCAAAGAGATTTTTTAGTGAGTAAATTCTTGAGATCCTTTGACTGGTTTTTATCAGTTATTGAATCTGAACTTTTTTGGGTTTTGTCTCTTTCGATTTTGGAAGTGTAATATTTAAAACACCGTCCTTGAATTTTGCTTGGACTTTATCGCTCTGCACTTCCGAGGGCAGCCGGATGTTTCTCTGAAATGATCCGAAATAACTCTCGCTGAAATGATATCCTTTATCTTTCTTCTCCTCTTCTTCCTTTTTTTCTCCTTTGATGGATAATAGATCACCGGCTACATTTACATCCAGGTCTTTGGAATCCAGCCCGGGCAATTCCGCCCTGACCGTAATTTCACCGTCGGTTTCCGAAACATCGACTGAAGGGACCCATTCGGTAGTGAATTCGCCGAACGGGGTTCTCGAAAAAAAGCGATCCATAAGATCGTAGATATCCCGATAGGGTCTTGTTAATTCCCCTCCGGAGCGTCTCCGCCATGGTGTCAATTGCATATACGACCTCCTTTCATATGCCTTCCCGGAAAAATTCTTTTGATCATTGCCATGATCACTTTCTAATATGCTAAGGCATCCTGCCGGCGGATGAAATAGGCCAAAGCCCGTATTTTATGACGGTAAGACATGTAGGATACCGCCGTACATTATATGTGTGAAGGAATTACTTTATTACCGTATCTATTTAACGTATTCCCCAATGGCACCTGAAGTAAATAAGGGTAATCCTGTAGAATCGAGAATAGAATTACGTAGAAGCAGTTATGGGGATGCCATCGAGACGTGCATTCAAAATGGGTGAAAAAATTATGTTAAATACATGTTTTTACCAATTTAGTGCTTGCATTTCAACAGGTAAAATAAAAATCTAAGTGATCACTTATTCAAATATAAAGTAACGGCGGAAAGGAAAATTCTATTCATGGATTTATTTAATCGTACAGCTTTAAAAGACTTGATGAAAGGTATTCCTAAAAATCTTGCCGAAGCTCTTGAATATGATGATCCGGAAAAACAATTACAGTTTCATACCCGAACGCCGGCAGGCGCACAAAAGCGTTCCGCAGTATTTCACGGTCATGGTGCGGGTACAGAAAAAAGCCCTGAAAGAGTAACAGAGAACAGTTTGAAAAACCGGATTTTCGGAGGAAATAAGCATGTTTTTTACAGATGTAATTACCGCATTAATCGTTGCTACAGTGATAATGGTGCCGTTATACCTTACCGGAAGGACCGGTCCCTGGTCGGGCCGGATTTGGTTCGGTCTGGTCCTGTTTTTGTTTACCTGGGTCGGCGGCGTCTGGGGACGACCCTATGGACCGGTCTTGTGGGGCGTAAGTTGGTTGCCCTTTGTTTTTTGGGGTTTGATTTTTGCTTTGTTGATGGCAGCGGCTGTGCCGCGCCGTCCCCCTCGCAGCCGAAGGAAACTGCCGGAACCCCCTCGCGCCGAGGTCGAGAACGGCCCATCAGACCCTTTGGACATAACCCTGGGCATTTTCTTTTGGATGCTGGCAGTAGGACTGGTGGCGGCATTGATTGTGCATTACCTTCAATAATATCTATTCAGAAGGCCGTCAATTTGAGCCCCGCACTCCGGGCACTTTCCATCCTGTAAGCGGTTTCGTTTTAATGTTAAACCATAACGTTTGATCACCGGGGTGCTGCAAGCATAGCAATAAGTATTTTCCCCCCCTTCACCGGGTACATTGCCCTCATATACATAGCGAAGGCCCTCTGCCAGGCCGATTTCGCGGGCGCGGCGAAGGGTGTTTACCGGCGTAGACGGATAATCCAGGAGTTTATATGCCGGATAAAAGTGGCTGACATGCCATGGGATTTCCGGCCCCATGCTTTCTATAAAACAGGCGATGTCATGCAGTTCCTGTTCACCGTCATTTAAGCCCGGGATAACGAGTGTTGTCACTTCGAGCCAAACACCCAGTGATTTCATCAGACGGATCGTTTCTAACACCGGCTCGAGACGCGCGCCGCAGATCTCTTTGTAAAATTTGTCGGTAAATGCCTTTAGGTCCACGTTAATCGCATCTAAATACGGTGCAATTTGCCGTGCGGCCTCGGAGCTCATATAGCCATTACTAACAAATACGTTTTTTATTCCTTGCTTTCGTGCCAGGACAGCGGTGTCATAAGCAAATTCATAAAAAATAGTGGGCTCGGTATATGTGTAGGCAATGGTTTCACAACCCGCATTTTTTGCGGCCGTTACCACCTGATCGGGAGTACGATCCCGGCCAATGATTCGGCCGGCGTGTTCATGGGGGTACTGCGAGATATCGGAATTCTGACAGTGTTTACAGTGGAAATTGCAACCTGCCGTTCCAATGGAGAATGCCCGTGATCCCGGCAGAAAGTTAAATAACGGTTTTTTCTCTATGGGATCGACATGCTCGGCAACAATCTTGCCATATACGAGACTATAAAGCTTTCCGTCCCGGTTTTCTCTCACACCGCAAATACCCCTTTTTTCCTCTTTGATCTTGCAATGATGGTTGCAAAGATGGCACTGCAGCTTGTTTTCTCCAAGAGATTCATAAAACATTCCCGGATTCATCGTGTAATTCCCAATTATATTTTATTCGGCATGTTCGATCTTGTAAGGATTAATTACCAGCACGGGAGCAGGGGACTTTTTTACCACATTTTCGGCCACACTCCCGAACAGGGTGTGTTCCAATCCTTTACGACCATGGGTTCCCATGATCACCAGGTCTATTTCCTCCGAGTCAACGGTTCTCAGGATTTCTTCAGCCGGATCTCCGGATACCAGAATTTTTTGAAAATTCGGACAGCTTTGCAAGTGTTCCTCACAAACTTTGTCCATGGCCTTTTGAGCCCCTTGAATGGCTTCTTTTTGGAAAATATCCATAGATGTATGGGGAACATAGATCGTACCCCATTTATTGAGATCCTGTACCACATGAACCAGGTAAATCATGCTGTCGTATTTTTCGGAAACCGACAGCACATATGGCAGAATCTTTGAGGAATTCTCCGTCAAATCCAATGGGAAAAGAACCTTCTTTATTTCTATCATAGCCTTGCCTCCTTTGGTACTTAAAAAATTCATGTTGTTATCTGCAGGCGGATCTTAAAAATTTCCCCGTTGTTTTTTTATTTTATTCGAATATAATGAAAAGTACATAATGTAAAATATGTATTTATCCGTCCTGTAAGATGTAAATCCGTTCCAGGCGATACTGGTTTGATGTGACAGGACACCCCCTCTCGTGAGACAAACCAAGGCCGGTCCTTTGGGATTGGATGCTTTACTCGGAGAATACATCATTTATTATGATCAAATGCAGGTTTGGCCTTATTTATTTGTGCATATTTTAAGAATAGATACTGAACAGTAAAATGAACACTTGAGGAGCCGTATCATGCAGCAGCCCTTGGGCAAGACAATTCCTTCAGCGGAAAGATACCGCCGGCTGATGGATGTGGTGGATGCAAAAGACGTCCTGGCCGTGGTCATCAATGCCGATCCGGACGCTATGGCCAGTGCCCTGGCGCTCAGGCGGTTGTTCTGGAACAAAACCAGAAAGATACACATTTACAGCATAAACCGGATCGACCGGCCGGACAATCTGGCATTTGCCGTCCTCCTCGACTTCCGGTACAATTATATTCGTTTGGTGAAAAAAGACCGGATTACCAAATGGGCGCTGCTGGATTCCCAACCCTCTCACCACGAGATATTGGGCAATTATCCTTTTGACATTATCATTGATCATCATCCGGTTTCTCCGAACCTGACGTCGAATTTTATCGACATCAGAGAAGCGTACGGCGCCAATTCCAGCATTATGACCGAATATATCAAAGCCGCGAATATCAAGCCATCCCCCCGGCTGGCCACGGCCCTTTTTTATGGAATCAAATCGGATACGAACAATTTCGTTCGTCCTACGGTAACCAGCGATATCATCGCCTTTCGGTATTTATATGATTTTACGAACATGAACATCATCAACAAACTCGAATCCTCCGAAATGACAAAAAAAATGCTGCCTTCATTAAAAAGAGCCACTGAGAAGTTGA
This sequence comes from uncultured Desulfobacteraceae bacterium, assembly GCA_964539365.1. GTDB lineage: Bacteria > Desulfobacterota > Desulfobacteria > Desulfobacterales > UBA11574 > S5133MH16. The sequence continues at coordinate 18,972 of CAZIIV010000012.1, forward strand.
TACTGATTGATGATATGGCTGTTATTCCCATGGGAAATATAGATCATCCGGATACACTGGTCGTTCTTGCGGACTTTTTCCTGAAATTGGCTGAAGCTTCTATGTGCATTGTTTCCGGAGTGTTCGAAGGGAGTCTGATCATCATATTTCGCAATGCCGGGTTTCGAAAGAATGTCGGAAAACTCGCAAGCAAAATGTTCGGCAATATGGGTTCCGCCGGAGGCCACCGCAATGCGGCCCGGGCGGAAATTCCCATTGAAAACATCGGATCGAATTACAAACAACACGCCGGTTACCGGGGCTTCTTGATCAAACGACTCAAATCGGCCCTGCCGGTTTAAATCCACGGACTCGATCCGGCATCAAATCGGGTCATAGTGACGTGCAAGAATTTGTAACTCTTAAGCGAAAGTCTAAAATCCCAATATGGAACCTCATCATCAATCGGAAATTATCGGTGCCATGAAAAAGCCGGATTTCTATCCTCACCCGATTCAAGAAATATCCGTAAGAGAAACCCACATTTCAACGGTTTTCCTCACCGGAAATTACGTCTATAAAATCAAAAAACCAGTTGATCTGGAATTTCTCGATTTTACGACATTGGATAGCCGGCGCCGTTTTTGTCACGAGGAAGTGGCCTTGAATCGACGGTTGACCCGGGATGTCTATCTGGACGTCGTCTCCATAACGCTGGATGACCATCACTATGGTCTGGACGGTCAGGGCCGGCCCGTCGAATATGCCGTTAAAATGCGGCAGCTTTCAGATAAATCTTCCATGCTCCATCTGCTGCGCGGAAACAAACTCGACGCCGGGTCTATCCAGGCCTTGGCCCGTATGTTGGCGCAATTTTACAAGGAGGCGAAAACCGGACCGGAAATCGATGTGGTTGGTTCCTGGAAAACCGTGCGAACCAACTGTGAAGAAAACTTCTTCCAAACTCAGGAATCTGCCGGGAGCATTATTGACCCGCGCAAGTTTCAAATCATACGAAGCGTGACACGGTCTTTTTTGCGGCGAAGAAAATCATTGTTCGACCAACGTCTCTTAGAAGGCAAAATTCGCGAATGCCACGGCGATCTTCGGACCGGCCATATTTACTTCACCCGAAACGGGATCCAGGTCATTGACTGCATCGAGTTTAACAAACGTTTCCGATACCAAGACATCGCCGCCGACCTGGCCTTTCTGGGCATGGATCTCGATTTTTCGGAATTTCCGCAAACGGCGCATTCTTTGCTCAAAACCTATGCTCACTGTTCGGACGATCCGGACATATTCATCCTGATGGATTTTTACAAATGCTACCGAGCTATGGTGCGCGTGAAAGTCAACTGTCTGCGGCTTCAACAGGGCGATCTGGATTCCCAGCGACGATCTCTATTGTTTAAGGAAACCCGGAGATACCTGCAACTTGCCTACCGGTATGCCGAACGGTTCGTCCGCCCGACCCTGTGGATCATTTGCGGCAGGGTGGCAACCGGTAAAAGCACTCTTGCTCGGAAACTGTCCGAGAAGCTGGATATCCAAGTGTTTCGAAGCGATGCGGTTCGAAAAGAATTGTTTTCCCAGAAAACCGGGCGGGGGGACAAGACGGCCTTTGGAATGGGGATCTATTCCGAGCAGGCAACATCCCTTACTTATGGAAAGTTGCTCCTGATTACCCAGGAAGAGATTGATGCGGGAAATTCAGTGATTTTAGATGCAACCTTCGGAAGCCAAGACCATCGCCGCGAAGCGCTGAGACTGGCTGAAAATACGGATGTTAATATCGTTTTTGTGGAATGCAAATGTCGGGATACGGTTATACTGAGACGTCTGGAAAAACGAGAGGTGGAAACATCGATTTCGGATGCGCGGGCGGAAATCTTCCAGGAGCTTAACGACGCCTACGAAGCTCCGGATGAAATACCCTCTGAATTACACATGGCCGTGGATACGGAGCAGCCCACGAAAAGGGTCATGCAAAAGATTCTTTCTCATATGGATTGGGCTGATCTATAATAACGGCTTCTTCCCGCAGGGTTAATATCAGATGAACCGGGGGCGCATCCCCGGTCTTATCCACAAATTTATGAGAGGATGATATATGCCGATTCAGAATACGGATATTGCGGATATTTTCAACAAAGTAGCGAATCTTCTGGACATTGAAGGGGCGAACCCCTTCAGGGTTCGTGCCTACCGCAACGCCGCCCGCACCCTCTCCGGCCTTCCCCGGAATATCTCCGATATGATTAAAGAAAACAAAGACCTCACGGACCTCGCCGGCATTGGAAAAGATCTGGCGGCAAAGATCAAGGAAATCGTTGAAACGGGTTCGCTTTCTCAGCTCGAAGAAATTGAAGCCAAGACCCCTTCCGAACTGAATCAGTTAATTAAAATCAGTGGTCTTGGGCCCAAACGCGTAAAAGCACTTCACCGGAATTTGGATATCAATAATTTGCAGGAACTGAGAGAAGCGGCAGAAAAAGGGAAAATTCATGAACTCGAAGGCTTCGGCAGAAAGACGGAGCAAACGATTCTGGAAGAACTCGAACGGATGGACGGGGAAACCCAACGTATCAAACTTCCGGAAGCGGAACAGAGGGCCGGACCTTTGTTGGCGTATTTAAAAAAAGTAAACGGTCTTAGGGAGATTATCGTGGCCGGAAGTTTCAGGCGGAGAAAGGAAACCGTAGGAGACCTGGATATACTCGTCACCTGTGAAAAGGGATCACAGGTCATGGATCGGTTTGCCGATTATGAGGATGTCCGAAAGGTGATTTCAAAGGGAAAAACGCGTTCCTCGGTTGTTTTACGATCCGGACTTCAGGTGGATCTGCGGGTACTCCCTCAGGTCAGCTACGGAGCGGCGCTGCATTATTTTACCGGCTCCAAAAGTCACAATATCGCGGTTCGCAAACTGGCGGTCAAAAAAGGATTAAAAATCAACGAATATGGTGTGTTCAAAAAGGATAAACGGATTGCAGGGAAAACCGAAAAGGAAGTTTACGATACGGTTAAGTTGGCGTTCATCGAACCGGAGTTGCGGGAGAATCGGGGAGAGGTGGAGGCGGCCCGACAGGATCGATTACCCGACTTGATAAAAGTCGAAGACCTTCGAGGGGATCTTCATGCCCATACCAAAGAAACGGACGGACATAACAGCCTCGAAGAGATGGCAAAGGCCGCAAAGGATCGTGGTTATGAATACATCGCCATTACCGATCATTCCCAAAAAGTTGCCATGGCCAAAGGATTGGATGCCGGACGTCTCAAAAAACAAATAAAAGAGATCGATCGTTTGAATGAAAAGCTGGACGGGATCATTGTGCTCAAAGGAATCGAGGTGGATATTCTGAAGGACGGTTCCCTGGACCTCCCCGATGAAATTCTCAAGGAACTGGATCTGACGGTCTGTTCGGTGCATTATAACCGGAATCTTTCCAAAAACAAACAGACCGAACGCATCATCCGGGCCATGGACAATCCGTATTTCAATATACTGGGCCATCCCACGGGTCGATTGATCAACGAGCGCGACCCTTATGAAATAGATCTGGAAAAAATCATGGAAGCGGCGCGTGACCGGGGATGCTTCCTGGAAATCAATGCCCATCCGGATCGCCTGGATCTTCCGGCCCGGTATTGTAAAATGGCCAGGGATATGGATCTCAAGGTAGCCGTTTCAACGGATGCTCACAGCCTGGCGGATCTTGATTTTGTGCGATTCGGTATATATCAGGCCAGAAGGGGATGGCTGGAAGCCAAAGACGTCCTCAATACACGCAGTTGGAAACAGCTTAAGAAGATGCTTCAGAGAACAAAGCCCTAAGTCGTGTCCATCATGGTCGTGGGAATATAATCCGCCAGCGGCGGAAATGTCTTTAATTCTCGGGAAAAAACCACTTTGATAAATGAATCCACCCACCAATAGATATCTCTTTTGAGGATATCCCGTCGCAGCGCATGCATTCGTCTTTTTTTCTCCTTGGGATCCAGCCGGTATGCCGCGTATATGGCTTCGGTATCATTTGTCAAACACAGGAGGCCAAATGACAATGAAACGTGTCAACCGCTCGATATTGCTACGATATACCCTGTTCCAGTTACCCGCTTTATTTCTGTTTATTTTAATTTTGTTCGTGCTGCGGCGGGTTATAAACATTCCTGATCTTGCCGTTTGGTTTCTAATCGGGTGCTGGGTGGCAAAAGATGTTATACTTTATCCGTTTGTCGGTCGGTTTTATGATCCGAATTTACGGAGAAACTGGTTCAGTATGGTGGGGAAAGTCGGGACGGTCAAGGAAGCACTGAGCCCCCGGGGAAAAGTGCAGGTCAAAAGCGAGCTGTGGCGGGCGGAGACCCTGGACAGGACACATTGGGTTGCCGTAGGCGAAAAGGTCCGGGTTCGAGGCGTCGCCGGACTGACCTTGCTGGTGGAAAGGCAAGACACGGGGCAAACTAAAACCTGACCCTTTGGGCCGGGATTCTTTACAATGTTAAGATCTGCCGTAAGTTTCGGTCATTTCCCGCAAACGGTCGGTCATTCCCTGGGTGATCGGGTCTTTGTCAAGGCGCCAGTACCAATTTCCTTTTGTTTTGGACGGATTGTTCATTCGGGCTTCGACACCCAGTCCGAGAAGATCCTGCATGGGAATAACGGCGGTGTCGGCGACGGACATCATGGCCAGCCGAACCATCTCCCCGGCGATTTCGGTTGCGGATATCCGGCGCCCCAAATAGCGGTATAATCGTTCTTTCTCCTGTGCAGAGGCCTCAGTTTCAAACCAGCCTTTGACCGTATTGTTGTCGTGCGTTCCGGTATATATGATGCTATGTTTCACATGATTATGCGGCAAAAAGGCCCCGGTCGGAAAATCTTCGCCGAATGCGAAAAGCAGCACCCGCATACCGGGCAATCCATAACGGGATATGATCTCCCTTACATCCGGTGTGATGGTTCCCAAATCCTCGGCGATAATCGGCAGGCAGGCGAAATGTTTCAGGAGTGTGTTCATAAAATCATCCACCGGTACGGGAATCCATTCTCCGTTCATGGCGGTTTTTTCGAAAGCCGGCACTTCCCAATAGGCAACCAACCCCCGGAAGTGATCGATACGCACCACATCAACCAGACCCAGCTGATGTCCCAACCGTTGGATCCACCAGGCATAATCCTTTTTTTGCAGCGTATCCCAACGGTAGACCGGGTGACCCCACAGCTGGCCGGTTTCACTGAAATAATCCGGGGGGACACCGGAGACCACGAACGGCCGTTTATCCTCGTTCAGTTTAAACAATTCCGGATGCATCCAGACATCCGCACTGTCGTGAGGCAGGTAAATCGGTATGTCGCCGATGATTTGGATATGCTTTTGACGACAGTACCGTCTCAAATCATGCCACTGACGGTAAAACATGTACTGCAAAAATTTCAGCTCTTGCAGAGACTCGCTGAGTTCAGCTTGAACCGCATCCAGCGCGGAGGAATCGCGATCACGGAATTCTGCAGGCCACTCATACCACGGATCTCCGCCATAATGGGATTTCAAGGCCTCAAAGAGAACAAAATCATTCAGCCACCCGGCATTCCGGTGACAAAATCGTTGAAATTCATCATCGGCGTTTCGAGCCCGAAACCGATCATAAGCCAGTTTAAACAATTTCTGTTTATAAGCGGCTGCCTCTGCAAAATCCACCCGATCCGGCGGGCAATCCGGTGCAGTGCCTAAGTCGGTCTCCTCCAGCAGTCCGTCTTCCACCCATCGTTCGGGGCTGATGAGCAGCGGGTTGCCGGCAAAGGCTGAGGGGCTGTGATAGGGCGAATGGTCATATTTCCGGTTGGTCGGTGTCAGAGGCAGGATTTGCCAGAAGGTTTGTCGGGTCTGCGCCAAAAAATCCGCAAAGCGGTAGGCCCTCGGCCCCATATCCCCGATGCCGAAAGGTCCGGGAAGAGATGTCAGATGAAGAAGTATGCCACTGGATCTGCGATTCATTCGGTATCCTCCTGTATAAGCAATGCGCACGGAAAATGCTGTAACATATCGGCGAGTTTCAAGGATGATTCGGCCCTGAGAATTTCTTGGGTAAACATATTTTTCCAGCGCGATGCCCTTGATTCCGGAAATATGATTTCAGTGTCTTCCCAGACCCGGCGGCCGATAGGACTTTGAGTTTCCGTGATCATACCGGTTAAAAATCGGGGCACTACGGTAATGCCGCATCGACTTTCATGGGTTCGTGCAAAAGCTACCACATGATCTTTGTACTTGCCTGACGCAGCCAACGGCACATAGGTTCCGCGCTGGAACAGGGCTGCATGCCGGCTTCGGGTTCCAAGCGCTCGGGCGATCAAAAAAAGCTTAATGCGACCATCCCTGCGATTGGCCATGACCTCCCGGATCATGTGAAGCGGATCGGATGAAACGGCAGCCGATATTTCTGATAGATATCGTTTTCGTATGTCAAAGTCAACCGGCCGCCGATTGTCCGGATCCACAAGATGAAAATCAAAAAGTTCGGTGCCTTGATAAAAATCGGGTACACCGGGAGCGGTAATTTTAATTAATGTCTGGGAAAGTGTGTTCCAAATGCCGTAAGACGCAATCTTTTTGAAAAACGGTAAAAATGAGTTCATAAACGGAGTTCCCCGGACCGGGTGCAGGATCTTTTGAGCAAAGGATACCAGGGCAGTTTCGTATTCCTCGTTTATGTCGGTCCAGGATGAATGGATTTTGGCTTCACGCAGGGCTTTGACCAGGTAATGGCTGATCCGTTTAATAAAAACGTCGCCGGGTGCATCTTCAAAGGGAAATGTACCCACCAATGTTTGATACAGCAGATATTCCTCATTTGGATCCGGAATGATACGGCCGTTGATCCGGCTTTTCTTTTTTCGATTCAACGCCTGCCAGCGATTCAGATGATTTTCCCATTCCCCGGGCAATTCGGATAAAACATTGATGCGCGCCCTCACGTCCTCACCCCTTTTGGAATCATGGGTCGCCGTGCTGTTCATGGTGTGCGGCCAGTCAAAGGCTCTGGTTTGGATAAACTCGTGAAAGTTGTTCGTACCGCTGCCGAATCGGCACGGATCACCTCCCACCTCATTCAGGGAAATCAGGCGGTTATATACGTAAAGGGCCGTGTCTTCAAATCCTTTGGCTGTCAGCGGAGCGGTCAGTTGCTGGAATTTTATAATGATTTTTTCAATATCGTTTGCCGGATCAGGGGATTCTTTACAAAGGGCCTTGGAGGTCTTTTCAAGCAACAATCCCTTGATGAAGGTTAATTCGGGCGCCAGCTCCGCCCGGTGCTGCAATGCGAATTCCTCGGCTCTTTGAATGAATGTACGGTCGGTCACATCGGGACCTTTGTGATCGATGTAAGTCCGGTAAACCGGAAACCCGGCTAACAGTTCCGTGAGGCTTTGCTTGATCCGCCGGCAGGTCATATCGCATCCCCAGGGGGTTTGATCGGCAACCTTTTTGATTCGTCCCGCCAGGTTGTTCAGATCGCCGCCCAGCTGATTTCTGAGAATCTGTCGCTTGCAGCGGTATACTATATGTTCAAAGCTTTCTGTCCGCCCGCTGAACGCTTGGTAAATCCTGTTGAATGCATCCTGATTTTCGGCCGCACAGAACAACCCGTTGAGGCGGTGGGTGAAGTCGTATCCGGTGGATCCCTGAATCGGCCAGGAGACCGGCAACGGTTCCTCGGATTCGAGAATTTTTTCCACTATGATGTAGATGTCACCCAGGTGAGCTCTGAGTCGTTGAAGGTACCCGGCCGGGTCCGCCAAACCGTCAACGTGATCGATTCGCACGCCGTTGATATATCCGTCACGGACCAGTCTTTTGAGCAGTTCATGGGTGGTATCAAATACGTTTGGATTTTCCTGGCACAGGCAAAACAATTCGTTAATATCGAAAAAGCGGCGATAGTTGATTTCGTCTGCGGCCACCTTCCAGCAGCATAAAGCAAAAACCTGTCGGGACAGTAACCCGCCGAAATTCTCAAGACCTTTTCCTTTCTTGAGATCTTGATGGCAGGTCTCAAGCTCTTCTTCAATACATTGGCGGATTACCGCATTATTGTGCCGGAGATCTTCAAGACGGCGTTTTATCCGCTGGATGCGGTGACGGTCAGTACTTTTCGATAGAGAAAGGTTTTCAATGTGCTTGACCACCCGGGCAAAATTCGCATAATCCATATGGCCTTCACCCAGCTTTTGTCTGAGTTTCGTGCGAATCGGGTCCAAAAGCTCGGAGTAAGACTCTATTCGCACGGGCAGTTTCAGATGGTAGTAGTTGACGGCAAAACCCATAGCATCGAAACTTAATTTGAGTTCGCCCTCTGCCATGCATTGTTCAAGCGGGCGGCCTAAAAACGGCGCCGTTACCCGTTCCCGCATGGCGGCGCTTTGCAGGGGATGCCAGTCGATATCGAAAAAATCGTAATAGCTTGAAAAGGATCCGTTTTCCAGTACATCCATCAGCATCCGGTTGGCGGAATCAAAGGCCATGTGATTGGGGACGATATCCTGAAGCCACCGGATGTTGTTTTTGACCAGCTTGCGGTGAAGGGCTTGAAAATTGCACCCGGATTCCAGTTCGGGATTCAGTCGATTCGGATCTACTATGTCATAACCGTGGGCACTGCCCTTTCTGGCTTCGAAAATCGGCGAGGCGTAAATATGGGATATTCCCAGATCAGCCAGGTAGCGGGCGATCCTGCCGGCATGCTGAAATCCGAATTCCGAATTGAATTGAAGGCGGTATGTGGCCGTAGGGATATTCATAAGTTCTCCTTACTCCAGCCGGATCATCAGTTTTTTGCTGAGGATCTTAAAGTTCTCCACCCACAGAGCGGCGCCGTCATCTCCCTGTTCTGCTTTTTGATTATATTCCGGATAGGTGCTCCGGGCCAAACCGTAATGCAGATCCTGAATTTTTCTAAGATTGACGTCAAAGGGCAGGGCATACACCAACTCGATTCCGGATAACAATTCTTGGAGCAGACCGGCCTGCTCCGGGTGTAATCGGAAGTTTTCGGCCATGCGCTCGAGGTTTTTTCTCAGGGTAAATTCCAGGGTGTCGGCATCCAGAGGTATGCCGGCCAGATCGGATTGCTCTAAAAGGGTATGAATGGCTTCAAAATCGAGAGGATCACCGGCAAATTCGCGACGCAACTCACCGTTGACGGCAATCTCTCCGGCGGCGGCCAGCGATCGGGGCGGCGGGCTGTGGGCGTCTTTCAAAAAGCGCATCAGGGGCACATGGTGCTCGAACAGATGGCGGTAGACGGACAGGGCGTCGACATCGGCGGCATCCAGTATAATATTTAATATGTCGCGCTGTGCATCCCGAAACAGGGACTTCAAGGAATAGCGCGATGATTCAAAATACTGGTCCTGTATCCGCAGAACTTGCGGAAAATCGGCTTTTTCGAAACTTTCGAAAATTGCCCTTCGCAGGCGCCGGTAGCTTTCCCCGTCCATATATTCCCGGGTGCCGCAGGCAAGATTATGATCGCCCAGGTGCATGACCCCAAAATAAAAACCCGCGCTTTCCTGCACGACCCGGGAAGTGATGTTAACCCGCCCCACGGCAAGTTTGGCCCTTCCGGCTTCGGCACTGTGGTAGTGCCGGCGGGAAGCCGTGTAGCAATAAATGTTTTCCTGTTCGGGATAGTCTTCAAATAATGAACTGACGGCATAATGGGCCGCCACCTTTCTCAGGTCGATCATGGCGGGTTTAACGAATTTTTCAAAAATCCGTCGCCCGTCCCGGTGAGCGGGGATATTGCTTTTGGCCTGTTCCAGCTGCTCAAGGAATCCGGCTTCGATATCGGTGTTGAAAATATCGTTATAGAGCTGGATGGCACGGCCGGCATACTGGATAATCTGGACGGTTTCGATGCCGGAAAGCTCGTCAAAAAACCATCCGCAGCTGGTGTACATCAGCATAAGATGGCGTTGCATTTCCAGCAGCTTGAGAACAGTGATTTTATCCGTGGACGTCAGCGTCCGAACGGAATGACGGGTGAAAAACCGTTCCAAGTTGTCCGGGGACCGGTCGATGACAACATCCACATAATCGTTGCGTGCCTGCCAGGGATCTTTCAGATATTGTTTGGTTTTTTTTTCAAAAGGCGCGACAAGGGCGTCCCGAAGCCAGTCCAGGGCATTGCGCAGCGGCTCGCGCCAGGCCTGGTTCCAGTCCCCGTTTTGACCGGAATTGCAGCCGCAGTCGCTGCGCCATCGTTCGATCCCGTGGGCACAACTCCAGGAGGTGTTGTCAAGGATCTCCACTTCGTATGAGGGCGGATGATTTTCCAGGAACTCGCCATAGTTGGTCAGCCGGGCGAAGCCGTTGGTTTCGATATAATCCAGCGCATAGGCCAGCGCCATGTCTCCGTACCGGTGGTGATGGCCGTAACTTTCACCGTCGGTCGCGATATTCACCAGCTGGGGATGCAGACGTTCATCCGAAAAACCGGTCAGAAGCCGGTTTGCGAATGTCTCTCCGTTATTCAGCAGACGTTCGAATGCCACCGCCCGGGAAAGAGGACCGTCATAGAAAAAAATCACGATCCTGCGGCCGGAGTCGAGGTGCTGGATATACGGGAGGGTGGGATCAATATCACCGTTACCGGCGTCCCGCCACTCCGATTCGCCGACGGTGCGTATGTTTGCGGCCTGATAGGGGCTGAGGATGGTAAACCCGATCCCTAATTCGGCCAGAACATCAAGGGTTTCTCGATCCACCGCAGCTTCCGGCAGCCACATTCCTTCGGGGGATCGCCCGAAGCGATGCTCGAAATCCCTGATTCCCCAGAGAACCTGGGTATATTTATCGCGGCGATTGGCCAGCGGCAGGATCATGTGGTTGTATGCCTGGGCAAGCGCGGAACCGTGGCCTGAAAACCGCTCGCGGCTGTCGGCGTCGGCTTGCAGAATCATTTCGTAAATATCCGGGGTGTTTTCCGCCATCCAGGCCATCAACGTGGGCCCGAAATTGAAACTCATGCCGGTGTAGTTGTTGACCATGCGCATAATGCGGCCCTGATCGTCCATAATGCGGGAGGCGGCATTGGCCGCATAACACTCGGCGGTGATGCGGGCGTTCCAATCGTGGTAGGGATAAGCCGAATCCTGAAGTTCCACCGCTTCCAGCCAGGCGTTTTCCCGCGGCGGCTGGTAAAAATGTCCGTGGATACAAAGATAGCGTTCCGTCATATTTCCTCTCTTTCTCTGGTTAAAACCAGCACGGAGTGCGGAGGGCGGGAGAGGATGAACTCTCCTTCGGATTCAATTTCGGCCTCCATGCGGGTACCCGGACCCTTCCATTGTTTTTCCGCAGAATCCAGTGCCTTTATCCATCGCCCCGTGGACTCGGAGACCCCCGTGGATGCGTCACTGCTGCCGAAATGAAAAACAATCAGGACTTCGGCGCTGCTGATCCATCGTCGCACCATAAGAAACATGTTTTGTTCGTCATCAGCAACATGCATATTTTTCTTACTCATTTTAGCCAGACATGGATTGGTTTTGCGAAGCCGAATCAGCTCCCGGTAAAATCGCATCAATACCTGATGAGGGTCTTGGAGGCATAATGAATGATTCAGTTTTGCGCTCAGAAAGGTGGCTTCATCCTGGGGGTCCGGCGGGTCTTTTTCCCAATCGAAGGCGGCAAATTCCCGGCGGCGGCCCTCCCGCACCGCCGCAACAAGATCCGGATCGGAGTGACTGATAAAATAGGGAAATGGTGCGACCTCTCCGTATTCTTCACCCATAAACAGCAGTGGAATAAAAGGCGACAGCAATACCCCCCCGGCGGCCAGTTTCAATTGCTCGAAAGTAGCCAGACATGACAATCTTTCACCGAGCATTCGGTTGCCGATCTGGTCATGGTTTTGGGAAAAAACAACAAACCGCCGGGCCGGGATATTTCGGGAAGAATTTCCGTGCCTGCGCAGACGAAAGCGGGAGTACCGGCCCGCGTAAACAAACCCCTCCCGCCAGCTCAGGGACAAATCCCGAAGTTGTCCGAAGTCCTGGTAATAGCCGGATATTTCACCGGTCAGCAGGCTGTGCAGGGCATGGTGAAAATCATCGTTCCACTGGGCGTCCAGGCCGAAACCGCCGAATTCTCGGGAGCGAATCACCCGGGTATCGTTGAGAGCACTTTCGGCAATGCAATATATGCGGCGATTCAGCCGTTCGGCTTTCCGGTGAATTTCCATTCCAAGCTGTTGCAGGAAGGGTTGTGCCGAGAAGTCCAGAATAGCATGCACGGCATCGACTCTGAGGGCATCGATATGACACTCACGAACCCAGTACAGGGCATTTTCAATAAAAAAGCGGCGAACCTCGTCGCTGTAAGGACCGTCGAAATTAACGGCCTCTCCCCAGGGAGTTTGATAAAAATCCGTAAAATAGGGCCCGAAGTCCCTGAGGTAGTTGCCTTCCGGTCCCAAATGGTTGTAAACCACATCCAGTACCACCGCCAGCCCCTTTTGGTGGCAGGCGTTGACCAGTCGTTTGAGGCCTTGCGGTCCGCCGTATGAATTCTGAGCGGCAAATGGATAGGTGCCGTCATAGCCCCAGTTGCGGTGACCGGGAAACTGGGCGACCGGCATCAATTCCACGGCCGTAATGCCCATGTCGATGAAACGGTCCAAATGCGGAATAACCGCATCGAAGGTACCTTGGGCGGTAAATGTTCCCACATGAAGTTCATAAATAATATACTGTGAGAGGGGCAAACCGCACCAATTCCCGTCCTCCCACTCGAAGTCCGGGGAAACGACCCGAGAAGGACCGTGAACCCCCTGGGGCTGGGAGCGTGACGCCGGATCCGGCCGTTCCGCAGCGGAACCCCCCATGGGATCAATATGTGGACCATGTAAGCGGTAGAGGTAGTGAGCGCCCGGATCCACGTCATCGAGGATAATCTGGTGATATCCCTTCCGGATTTTATTCAGCCTCACGATGCGTTCACGGGGGGTAACGATCCGCAGATCTACGGCTTTCGCCAACGGCGCCCACACCAAAAACCGGCATCGGCCATCACCCAGATAACCGGCGCCCAGTAACGGTTTCATGGTTTAATCTCCTTTCTCTTGGTATGGTATGGCTCGTGTAGTAACTGCCTGAGACCCCGGAGGGGGACCTTGGCCCAATCCGGCCTGTTGTTTAATTCGTAGGCCAATTCGTAAATCGCTTTTTCAAGGAGAAAAATATTCAGCAGTATTTCGAATTTGTGGCGGTTTTTCGGTAAAAAATCAGCGTGTTCGGCCGTTTCCAAATAAGTTTGCAGAAAAGTGATGCGAACCCAGAAGTACCAGACGTCCGCGCATGATTCCAAAAAGTTTTCATCGGTTACGTCCCACACCCCCATTTTTTTTAATGAAAAAAGGGCGGAGTATGCGGCATAGTGAAACGACCGCAGCATTCCGGCCACATCGCGCACAGGGGAACGTTTAATTTTCCGCTCGGAAATGCGGTGTTCCGGCTCCCCTTCAAAATCGATAATTACAAAATCTTTACCCGTAAACAGAACCTGCTCCAAACGATAGTCTCCGTGGCACCGGATGCGCATGCCGGCGATTTTGTGTGTCAGAAGCTGTTTGAATCGATCCAAGATATCATTTTCAATGTCTAAACCGACAACGGCATCCGGGTGGACTTCTTTCGGCAGCTCGTCCATACGCCGGCGCAAAAGATGGAAGGTTTTCGTGGCGAGCACGCGCAGGGACTGGTAAAGGGCACGCTGATAAAGCCGGGTAAAAGGCTCCGGAGTAAATGACGGCCGATCCGTGGTCGATGCCAGGGTCAGATGCAACTCGGCGGTTCGAAGGCCCATCAGGCGGACCGATTCCATGTAGGGACCGATAAGTTCGAGCGCTTCCCGGGGCAACGGTTCGAATATGCGGTCGATCCGCACCGGTCGGGGCGTCAGGAGTTGCTTAAACCTGTTTTTTTGGGTGAGAGCGGTTTCAAAGTACTTGTTGAGATGATCCCGGGTGTATTCCCAGGCATCCCCCTGATTGACCACAAATTTATGGAGTGTGCACAAGGTCATGGGTTCTGCCGGTTTGGACTGGAACTCAATGGCGCCGACGACCGGCGGGGTATGGGGGAATTTCTTTTCAGTTAAAAACCTGCCGATTTCAAGATCAGGGTTTACTCCGGGGGAGAGACGTCTGATGAGCTTTAGAATAAACTGTTTTCCGTATAGGATGGAAGTATTACTCTGCTCCGCACGAACAACTTCAGGCTCCGCGGACGGATCCAACGCCCGTTGTAAATCACGAAAAGCCCGTGTGCCGGCAGCCGAAAGCAGGCTGCGACCTTTTCTGATTTTCTGCCTCCGTCCGATCAATTCCAGCAACGATAAACAAAATGCTTTATCCGCAAGTCCGTCATGGAGCAGATACGATCGGTCCTCATTTTTTTGTGCAACCCATGCGATGGCGGACCAGTTTTTGTTATCGATAATTTCGTCGGACCGATCCGCCTCCGTAACGGCAATGGGAAGAAGATACGTTTCCGAATCCCCGGCCATATAATCCGTCCGAACCAGGAGAAGACAAGACGGGGGGTCGATTTTTGAGATGGGTAAAACGTCGGTAATGACTGTTCGTTTTATGGGACGCGCTTTTCCTCCGAACCACCGGGTTTTTTTCAAATATCTGGAAAGTATTTTCTCCAATTTATTTCCGGCCGCGTCCATGAGAAGATTTTTCAATGGGCCCGCCGTTGAAATGACCGGCAGGGTCGATCCGTCAACCATGTCGGCGTTCTTTTCCTCGGAAGACGTAGACATTAGATAAAACCAGAAAAAACTGTGACGGCCCATGGACAAAAAATAAGGCTTGGATTCAATGGGGGGAAACACGGTTCGTCCGAACAATTCCACCGGTTGCATTCCCTGATATTCGGACAGGTCCAGTTCTACATATTGGACATATCGAGACAGATTCACCACCACAAGTATGGTTTCTTTTTCATAGCACCGGATAAATGCCAGAATGCGATGATTTTTCGGACGCAGAAACGCGATGCTTCCCCGGCTGAATGCCTTGAAGCGTTTGCGCAGCGCGATCAGTCGTTTCATCCACCACAGCATGGAGTGGGGATTCTGCTGTTGGACGTCCACATTGATGACTTCAAAGTGGTACTCGGGAGAAATGCTGACCGGAAGATACAGGGCCTGGGGATCGGCGCGGGAAAAACCGGCGTTGCGGTCCGCACTCCATTGCATGGGGGTGCGTACGCCGTCCCGATCACCCAGATGAATATTGTCTCCCATGCCAATTTCATCTCCGTAGTAAATAATGGGGGTTCCGGGCATGGAAAACAATAAGGCGTTCATTAATTCAATCCTGCGACGGTGGTTTTCCAGCAGGGGCGACAACCTTCGGCGGATACCCAGATTCAGGCGCATTCGCGGATCCTGTGCATAAACACGATACATATAATCCCGCTCTTCGTCGGTAACCATTTCCAGCGTCAATTCGTCATGATTGCGCAGAAAAACGGCCCACTGAGATGTGTCGGGTATCTCGGGAGTTTGTTCCATGATGTCCAGTATGGGAAAACTGTCTTCCATATGAAGCGCCATATAAAAACGTGGCATCAGTGGAAAATGAAAGGCCATGTGAAATTCGTCGTTGTTGCCGAAATAGGCCACGGCATCTTCCGGCCACTGGTTGGCCTCTGCAAGCAGCATCCGGTTGCGATATTGCGTATCTACGTGGGCTCTTATTTTTTTTAAAAAGTCATGGGTTTCCGGTAAATTTTCACAATTGGTTCCGTCCCGCACGAACAGATACGGGACGGCATCCATGCGGAAGCCGTCCACTCCTTGCTTCAGCCAAAAATCCAGAATATTGAAGATGGCCTTTTGAACGCCCGGGTTGTCGTAGTTGAGATCCGGTTGGTGGGAATAAAAACGGTGCCAGAAATAGGCTTTGGCCACCGGATCCCAGGCCCAGTTGGAAGATTCGAAATCCTGAAAGATAATACGAACCTCTTCATAACGGTCCGGCGTATCGCTCCAGACATACCAGTTCCGCCGGCTGCTGCCGGGCTTGGCCCGGCGGGCTCTTTGAAACCAGGGGTGCTGATCGGATGTGTGATTGATGACCAGTTCGGTAATGACCCGGATTCCCCGGAGGTGCGCTTCCCTCAGGAATTTTTTAAAATCCTTCAACGTACCGTATGCCGGGTGAATATTTTTATAATCGGAAATATCGTAACCGTCATCCTTTAACGGGGAAGGGTAAAAGGGCAGCAGCCAGATCGCGGTCACGCCAAGATCGTGCAGGTAATCAAGTTTTTGGGTTAAGCCTTTGAAATCGCCGATGCCGTCTGCATTGCTGTCAAAATAACTTTTGACATGGAGCTGGTAAATAACGGCGTCTTTGTACCAGAGCGGATCAGAGTCTGCATGGGATTCCCAGTACATGTCGTCAAACATAAAGATAGCCCTTTACAGATAACAGTCGATCTCGGGGGTTACCTGTTCCATTGTTCCAGTATTCCTTTCCGAGGCACAAATAGGTTGCCATTAAAATCTCTGGAGTTCATATAGTTGCAGAAATTCCGTAACCTTATAATTGCCTGTCGGATGAATTTTTTGCCAGGCATTATTTTTAATAACCATATCACCCCGGAGCGGATACCATATCAGGTTGAGTATGTAATTTCAGAAGCCAAACACCCTATTTTGATGATTCGCAAACAGTCAACGGAAACGGCAACGTAAACCGTCTAAATCGGATTTTTTACGAGTTCATCACGTTTGATGAACTCGCAAAAAGGCGTCACTCCGATAGATCCCGGATCGAGTCCGGGAGGAGCCCAGATGCTCTGCAACTGTTTGAAAATACTGGATTCCGGCTTTCGCCGGAATGACGGCCTCCGGCTTCGCTTCTCTCCGAGGCGTAAGATCGTAACTCTACGAGCCGGAGGCCAGCCCGTAGGGCTTACAGGCCGGCTTCCGGCTCGTAGAGCCTACAGCTCGGAGAGAGGGTAGCGCCTACGGCTCGGAGAGAAAACGGTATTTTATGACTTTTTGCCATACCGTCACGTTTAGGTGTCGGTTTTTTTTGGTGTCAGGTGTCAGGTGTCAGAAAGCATGTTCGATCGTAACAAACCGGCCCTGAGGGAACGGGCGGTATCGCTCCGGGACTTTTGGTTCCAATGTTTTCTCCATGGATGGTGACGGGGCCGCTTGCGTCAAGCTATCTCCCTATAATTGCTATTGATTATTTCGTTTTCCCTGACACCTGAAACCTGACGCCTGTAAAGTCTTTTTCCTTTCTCCAATACCCGAGCAGCAGGGACCCATGGCAAGAAACGGCTTTTTTCATAGGTTTTACATCACAAATACGGGTTTTTGAGTATTTATTAAAAAAAAACTCCATGATGTAAGTGAAATATCACTGTGGTTGCAAAAAAGTGAAGGGATTAAAGTGCCGTAAAATCATCGGAGGTAACCTCTCAATAAGTTCTGGTATAAGAAATGATCCTAATCGCTGTTTTTTCTTAAGGCTCACTAACCTGCTCAAACAGCCAGACAGCTCATATTTTATCACCAGTAGGCTCCATAATTTATTGAGAAGTTGCCATCGGAGCGACATTAGGAGACTTTTGCGGGCTAAACTTTAGATCACTTTAAATACGTTTAACTCGCATTAATTGCCGGTGAGAGGGGAATTGTTTTTATGAGACAAAACC
>CAZIIV010000013.1:0-35741 GCA_964539365.1 uncultured Desulfobacteraceae bacterium
ACCATCGTGACGGACTTACCGGAATTGAAACGGAGAAAGCTGGCGTTTTTATCAATGGATCATTTGTTTAAACCGGATTATATCGCGGTCGTTATGAGGAAGGACAAGACCCTGATGTCATACAAGAAAGCCTTTATCAAAATTTTATTTGAAGAAACAGTCAAGAAAACACCCTTAAATCGAGCAAATAGTCAATAATTGTCCGAAATTTCCAAAAGTTACTTGAAATTTAATATTCTGATTCATATTTTAATGCAAAAAAGCATTCAACAAAAAGGAGGCGGTTATGTCCCCGGATGATCTGCCGATACCCACTCATTTTGATCCTGGTAAAGTGGGACAGATATGGAGAGTTCGATATCAGGAGCGCAGTGAAGACGCGAGAAAATGGGCAAAGCAGCATAAGATAAAGGCTGTCTCTGAAGATACCTTCAGAATCTGTCTCTTGCTCGTGGATGTTCAGAACACATTTTGTATCCCGGAATTTGAGATTTTTGTCGGCGGACATTCAGGAACCGCTGCGGTGGATGATAATAGAAGGTTGTGCGAATTCATCTATCGTAATCTGGGTGTTATTACCCAGGTTTGTCCCACCATGGATACCCATCAAACCATACAAGTCTTTCATAGTATCTTTCTGGTCAACGAAAAGGGTGACCATCCGGCTCCTTATACACTTATTTCTGCGCAAGATGTCCAGAAGGGCATCTGGAAATTCAATCCCGAAATTGCCAGAAGTCTGAACATTGATGTAGCACACGGTCAGAAATTCCTGCGTCACTATACCCGGAAATTAAAAGAAGGCGGCAAATACGATCTCACCATCTGGCCATATCATGCCATGCTGGGAGGGATTGGCCATGCACTGGTTTCATCGGTTGAGGAGGCCGTTTTTTTCCATAGTATCGCTCGATACGGTCTGCCTGATTTTCAAGTCAAGGGAAGCAACCCGTTTACGGAGAATTATTCGGTGCTGAGCCCGGAAGTGCTGGATGACCACGACGGCAATCAAATCGCAGAAAAAAACGCCGGGTTTATCGGCAAACTTTTAGAATTTGATGCGGTCATCATTGCCGGGCAGGCAAAAAGTCATTGTATGGCCTGGACCATTGAAGATCTATTGCAAGAGATAGAATCCGAGGATAAAAGGCTGGCTGAAAAAGTGTTTCTTATGGAAGACTGCACATCTCCAGTAGTCATTCCCGGCGTGGCGGATTATACGGATCAGGCCGACGCTGCTTTTCAACGATTTTCCGATGCAGGAATGAATATTTTTCGTTCAACGGATTCTCTGAAGAACGTGTTCAATATCACACTTTAATGATGAAACCGCTTTACGGAGTTAGTGTCTCATGACAAAAGCATATCGAGCCGGGCCACTTTTTACCGATCTTTACGAGTTGACCATGGCGGCCAGTTATTTTGCACATCGGGTATTTTCCACGGCTACCTTTTCACTGTTTGTCAGAGAAAATTATTTAAAAAGGAACTTCTTTGTTGCAGCGGGCCTTGAAGATGTTCTGAATGAGTTGGCGGCATTCAAATTTTCGGAGCAAGACATAATCTATTTGCAAACCACGGGTATTTTTTCAAAAGACTTCCTTTCATATCTTTCCGGACTTCGCTTTTCAGGGAAAATTTTTGCCATGCCCGAAGGCACGATCTTCTTTGCCAATGAACCGGTTTTGGAAGTGACGGCGCCTATTATTGAAGCCCAGCTTATCGAAACATTTTTGCTCAATACCATCGGTTTTCAAAGCATGATTGCCTCAAAAGCCGCCAGATGTGTTCATGTTGCCGGCAACCGTCCGCTGATCGACTTTTCCCTGCGACGGACTCAGGGTCAGGATGCCGGGCACAACGTTGCCCGCAGCACATATCTTGCCGGATTTGACGCCACAAGCAATGTCCTTGCCGGACAAATGTACGGCATTCCCATATCCGGAACCATGGCCCATTCCTATATCGAGGCGTTTAGCGGGGACCTGGCGGCATTTACCGCTTATTCCGAAACTTTTCCCGACAACGCCGTCTTTCTGATTGATACCTACAATACCATCGACGGTGCAAAACATGCGGTTACGGTTGCAAAACAGATGAAACAAAAGGGACATTCGCTCGTGGGCGTACGCCTTGACAGCGGAGACATGGTGGATTTGAGCCAAAAGGTGCGAAAAATTTTCGATGACGCCGGTCTTTCTGATGTCAAGATTTTTGCCAGCAGCGGTTTTGATGAGTTCAAAATTACAAAGGTCATTTCCCAGGGCGCCAAAATCGATGCATTCGGAGTGGGTACCAACGTCGGGGTTTCCGCAGACGCACCCTATCTTGATGTGGTTTATAAGATGGTTCGTTTCAAGAACCGTGATGTCAGGAAATTGAGTCCCGGCAAGATTACTCTGGCCGGTGAAAAGCAGGTCTTTAGAAAATCAGACCCAAACAGACGATATCTGAAAGATATCATCGGGTTAAGAGACGATATCGTGGATCAAGGAACGCCCCTGCTTAAAAAGGTTATGGAAAACGGAGAGATATTACAACCCCATCCTCCGTTGCAGGCAATACGGGAGAGTTTTAAAAATAATTTTGCCTTGCTGGATGATCGCTACAAATCGATCTTAGAATATCAAGCTTACCCAGTTAAGCTCAGCAAGTATCTCAAAATGCTTCAGGAAAGCACTTAACCCGTATTTTATATTTTCCCGGCCATGGGAAGCTCCGGTTAAAAATACTTATTTCTAAAATCATGAGGTTATGGTACATTCAAATAAAAATTCTAAGCCGCTTCCAAATCAACGCTTAGAAGACGTGGCCCTCAACGGGCAGCAAAATTCTAATGGCCTGTAAGGTCAAGATGACGGATACCTGAATCCGAATGCCGGATCTAACATTGGAATGATCCTTCATTGCCGGCATCCAGAAACCGGTATCCAGTATCTGTTGCAACTGCAAAATAAATTTGGACCGCGTAATTATCGACAACATTTTGTCGATGTTGCTTTAATAAGCACCTATATCATGGCAAGAGAACAATGGCAAAGTCAAATAGGATTTGTTCTTGCAGCGGTGGGTTCCGCCATCGGACTCGGTAATATCTGGCGGTTCAGTTACATGGCCTATAAGCATGGAGGAGGCGCATTCTTAATTCCTTATATCCTAGCCCTCCTCAGCGTAGGCATCCCGTTATTGATACTTGAATTTGCAATCGGACATGAGCGAATCGGATCCGCCCCTCTGGCATTCAGAAAGATAAATAAAAAATGGGAATGGCTCGGCTGGTGGTCTGTCAGTTTTGTGATGTTCGGCATTGTTCTGTATTATATCACGATTATTTCCTGGTGCTTAAATTATTTCATCAAATCCTTGTCCCTGGACTGGGGGAATGATCCCAATCGTTATTTTTTCACCCAATTTTTAGCTGTCAGCAAATCTCCTTTCGAGATCAAGGGCATTGTCACTCCTGTTTTTACAGGCGTGGCGTTTATATGGTTCGTTAACTGGGCTATTGTTTACAGAGGGGTAAAGAAAGGGTTAGAACTCGCCAATAAAATATTTATGCCGTTGCTTCTTGTTCTGACAACCATACTGGTTTTCTGGTCTTTGACCCTTGGCGGTGCGGGTGTCGGTATAAAAGCCTATCTAAAACCGGACTTTACCATGCTTGCCAAACCCAGGATATGGATAGATGCTTTCAGTCAGATTTTTTTCACCCTTTCTCTGGGGTTCGGTATTATGATCGCCTATGCAAGTTATCTTCCCGAAAAGGCCAATCTGACACGCGGTGCCTATGTTACCGCTTTAATCAACTGTGGGTATTCCCTGTTTGCCGGTTTCGCCGTTTTTTCAGTGCTCGGCTTTATGGCTGTCTCACAGGGCCGAGAAATATCAGAAGTGGTTTCAGAAAGTATCGGCCTTGCTTTTGTCGCATATCCAAAAGCGCTGTCCATAATGCCCGGAGGAAATATCTTTGGCGCTGTTTTCTTTTTCTGTCTGGTGGTTGCCGGGGTATCCTCTTCTATCTCAATTATAGAGGCTTTTACGTCCGCCGTGGTTGACAAGTTCGGCATCAGCAGAAAAACGTTTGTTACGGTTCTTTGTATTCTCGGCTTCATCGGCTCCATTATCTTCACAACACATGCGGGTTTGTTCTGGCTGGATATTACCGATCATTTTTTAAGCCATTACGGACTGTTGATCGTTGCCATAGCGGAGTGTCTGCTTGTGGGGTGGCTGTTTAATATCAAAATAATGCGGCACCATATTAACAGGATATCTTCCATCAAGGTGGGCGCCGGATGGGAGTTTTTTATTAAAGTCTTTATCCCGGCCGTACTTCTGATCCTCCTATCCATTGATTTTTATAATGAACTGAGCAAACCTTACGGAGGCTATTCCTGGACAGCGGTTGTTTTAATCGGTATCGTCTGGCTGCTGATAAATCTGGTCATGGCTTTTATTCTGGCCGCAAGGCCCTGGAAAACCGAAAACCACAAAGCAAAAGGCAGGGGAGAAATTCACGAATAATAAAGGAGTAATACTTGGCCGTGAAAAAGATAGGAATTGTTGTAAAACCGGACCCCGAGGCACTTAAAAAGGCCGATGAACTTGAAAGTTGGCTGCGTTCGAAAGACATAGAGGTTGTCAGAAAAGAACACCTGCCTCCAAGACGCAGAATTGCACAAGAAGATAAATCATTCGCTTCGGCGGAGCTGCTTTACATTTTTGTCTTAGGAGGAGACGGCACTTTTTTGAGTGCGGTTCGCTGGATCGGAGATCAGAATATACCGATTATCGGAGTCAAGTTCGGTGAAGTCGGTTTTCTGGCGGAAATCGTGGAAGAAAACCTTTTTTCTGCTGCCGAGGCTGTTTTAAATAACCAGTTCAACATAGAACCCAGGATGCGCCTTCTGGTTAAAGTCTTCAGGGGGGAAGAGGAACTGGCCCGTGAAACCGTGCTTAACGATATTGTCATAAACAAGGGCGCCCTTGCAAGGCTTGCTCATATCGAAACATATATCAACGATCACTATTTGACCACATACAGTGCAGACGGACTTATTGTTGCAACCCCCACCGGTTCAACCGCCTATTCACTTGCCGCCGGCGGTCCGATTATCCATCCGGCAGTTCCGGGTATCCTGATGACACCGATCTGCCCGTTTACCCTGACCAACCGTCCACTCATTGTTCCTGACTCAGCAACCATCAAAATCGGGCTTGGAAAAAAATCGTCGGATATCATGCTGACATTTGACGGCCAGGCCGGCCTCGAAATCAATGAAGAACACATCATCATTGTCCGGAAAGGTTTTTATCCGGTTAAAATGATCACATTGCCGGGTCAGCAGTATTTTGATGTGCTCAAGGCCAAATTAAGATGGAGCGGAGGTCGTATTTAACCGCCGGATACGTTATCATTCCGTTTCGCCTTTATCTGTTTTTTTCAATCACCACCCAGAAAAAAAAACGGCCGTCACTTTCAACACGGGCATCAAATCCTCGATCCGTTATCATACGGAGAATTTCCCGAGAAGAACAGAAACGACTTTGCATTAACGCCAGTTTTTCCGCCAGAGCAAGCCATTTGATCAGAAAATTATCGATATTCGGCTCTTCTATCACCAAACATCCCCCGGTTTTGAGCACTCGCAGCAATTCTTGAATGGATTTCCGCTGATCGCAAAAATGGTGCAGGGCATCTACCACTACAATTCGCTCAAAACTCTCACTGGGGAACGGAAGTTGTTCTACGTGGGTTCGAACCGCCAATAAATGGCCTTTGTTTTTGGCTTGTTTCAGCATAAACGATGACAGATCGCATACCACAACCTCATCGACCAAGGACCGTAAACGGGATGACACCCGTCCGGTTCCGCCCCCGGCATCAAGCAGACGACCTCTGGCGGGTAATTTCAGCAAATGGATCAAACGTTTCAAGTCGAGTTT
This sequence comes from uncultured Desulfobacteraceae bacterium, assembly GCA_964539365.1. Lineage (GTDB taxonomy): Bacteria > Desulfobacterota > Desulfobacteria > Desulfobacterales > UBA11574 > S5133MH16. The sequence continues at coordinate 5,947 of CAZIIV010000013.1, forward strand.
ATGGATAACCCGATCATAAAACGGCGCAATGATGTCAAAATGATCAAACATGACATGGGGTCCTGACCCGGATATTCCATGGGTGTAAATCAAGACTGTTGTTTGCTAAGATTGCCATGGCTATTTGGTTTCAGGTTTCAGGTGTCAGGAATGATGAACAGAGGCGCTGGCACCTGAAACCTGAAACCTGAAAAAAGCTTCGGAGTCACGGTTTGTCAATAGAAAGGCATCAGCGTTTACCAACGGTCTTGATTTCCACCCATATTCCATGAAATATTCGGGTTACCGCCCAGTGCGGTGAAATGAACGGACTCTGTTAAAATATTCTTCGCGGCAATTATTTTCGATTTTAATAAGATTCTTAAACGGCCGGTTGAAATCCGTGTGACCCGTTGTAAAAACACCGTGGCCATAAACGATAACGCCCGGCCTGCCCTTAATGGCTTCGGGAACCGTGTTGCACAGTCCGTAGGGTCCTGAACCCACTTCGCCGGAAACAATGGGAACTTCAGCGACAAACCGTTCATGCGGGCATTTCATGTGACATTGACCTCTGCACCGGCAGTTCTCAATGTCACAGTCCATGGAAAGTATGACGGAGAATCTCGGGTGACCGTGCAGGACTGCTTTACTTGTGGTATTTTTAACAATTTTCAGGTGTGCCGGAAGTTCACTGGAAGCGGTGATCGCCGCACAGGATGATCCATCCAAGGGGCAAGGATCTATAAATCCTTTCAGGTTGTCCAGACTGCTTCCGGTCTGGCTGATATACAGCGTATCGTTGTAACAAAACGAAATGTTGCCAAAATAGGAATCGACCAAACGGTGTTCAACCGTAAGCATTCCTGCTTCCTGTATTGCCTGATAAACACTTGTTTCCGAGTCAAAAGGTCCTTTCGTGAGTGACCCCTTAAAACAAGGAGCCGGTTCGAGTTTATTTACCAGCACGTCGAATAGATTTTGCCTTTTGTCGTTTATCTTTCCATGTTTTATGTCATGCAGGTAATCCGAAAAGAATTTTACAAAACAGGCAAAGCAGACCGAAGAAAATGTAACATAAGCCTGTTCAAGGCCCACAGTGCCGTAAGTGACAATACCTTGGCCGGGAATAATAACGCTTTTACGTTCTTTCAGGGCTGAAATAATGGACTCTGATGAAAAATTGAATGAGACCGGAAGGTCATGGAGGAATGTTCGGGTTTCGCAGTCAGTGGGAAAGATGGTCCCGCCCGAGGTTTCTCCGAGATATTCTACAATGCTCCGATAGGGCTCGGCCGGCTGCGAAAACACAAGGGCGCTCATGTTAAGATGTTCGAACAGTCTTTCAAATTCGGCACGCGCTATATCATCTCTGTTCCATGAAAGGCGGGCATCAAGCAGGCCGAGCAGCGGCGCCCCCGGATCTGCCAGTCCGTTTTTTAGAAACTTATCTTCGTATGTACGAAAAATTTGATCCATATTTTCGTTCGGGCACTATGTAACATTTTACCGCTATAACACATCTAAAAAACGTCAAGGCCCAGCTTCTTTGCCGTTTCCGGAATCGGCATCCCGTTTTTATCCAGTTTTCTGACCAAATAATAATTGGAGCGCGCTTCTAAAAACGCTTTTCTGTCTATGGGATCAATATCAATACTTTCGTTTTTGTAACCCGGTGATGTAAAGAAACGGTCCGGCAGGTCGTCATCTTTTTCTGTAAACCCGTTGGCTGAATTCATGATCCGTTCATTATAATAGATTCTTTCTCCGATCTTAAACAGATCCTGTCCGGATATCTTTATTCCCGTGACTGCGGTATAAATCCTGGCATACTCTTCCAGGGATGCGGCAAAGAAGATGAATTTGCATGCGGTAAGGGAATCGGCCACTGCATTTAAATCTTCACCGATCTTTATTATTCTGGCTTTACCGTTGAAAGAAAAACGATCTGTGGCAACCGGCTTTCTTAAAATCTCGTGGCTGATCGGGTATGCTCTCAAATGGCATCCGCCACGAGTGGATGTGGCATAAGCCAAGGCCATCCCATATGCGCCTCTCGGGTCATAGGCCGGCAACTCCAGTCCTTTGACTGTCATGGCAAGATCGGGACGACCGAGACGCGAGGCATAAGATGCGGCGCCCCTACCCAGCTCTGTACCCAACCCCCTTTTTTTTCCGATGTCAACAAGCAAAGAGATGATATCATCCGGCGACAATCGTTTTTGGGTAGTTTCAGCAAAGCACGCCAGGGTGGCTGCAGCCGAAATCGTATCCATGCCCATTTCATTACATATCCGGTTTGCTTGCACTACCGTATGCATATCGCTGTTGTCTATCAGTGCGCTGAAATGAGACATGGTTTCAAACTCTGGGATAGGGGTCTGGTTTTTGCTTATTTTTTTACAAAGAATGTGGCATCCCCGGCACCCTCTTTTTTGCGGAGTATATGTTTTCCTAAACGCATGGGCATTCATAAAAGGGGCGCGGCCGAACCTTGTTTGGCGAAAATTGTCGGTGGGCATCATGCATCTTGCATCCATGAGATCATACAGGGCGCCGGTGCCGAATCGGGATATTCCGAATTCTCCAAGCAAAACCGGAGAAGCCGCTGCAAGCCTGAAAACATCTTCCCGGGCGCTTTTAAGATCCTGGGAATTAAAGATACTGGTGGCCCCCGTGCCTTTTACGGTAATGTATTTTATGTTTTTGGAAGCCAATACCCGGCCGATTCCGCCTCTGCCCGCTGCAAAATGTCGATCTACAATGATGCTTGAAAAAGCAACCCCGTTTTCGGCCGCGGGTCCGATAACGGCCACAGATCCTTTTCCCTTTAACAATGAATGAACATATCCGGTTTGTCGGCCGGCAAGATGACTTGCATCTGTAACATGAATAGAAGCGTTCAATATCTCTATACCGGAAAGTGTATGACTCCTTCCGGTGATAATAATGCCGTCAAACCCGGCTTTTTTTAATTCAGTGCCAAAAGATCCTCCCACTGAAGAATCACCCACCGTACCGGTGAGCGGTGACCGTGACATGACGGTCATGCGTCCGGATGTGGGAGATCGCGTATTAACGAGAGGACCGGTAAAAATGAGAAGGGGCATATCCGGATCATGCCAGTTGAGCCTTATTTTCTTTCCAAGATAATATCCGGCCAGGCCCCTGCCTCCGATAAACTTTTTCAGGATCTCCGGATCGACGGTTTCGATGGTCCATGTTTGATCACAAAGGTTTATTCTTGTAATTTTTCCGCACCATCCATACATGGTAATCCCAATAAAAATTTGAGTGTTACTTTATTTTTTTAAATCAATGGCGTAATTCTCTCAAATCTTTCCCCGGAATCAAGTTTAGAGAAACCCGTCCCGGGTGTCAAGCGGTTAAGAATGGTTTTTTTTAGGCCAAACAAATTTGAACTCCAATATAGTGAGAATGCTCCACGACGGCGTCTATCTCTTTTCAACCGACTGACTGTTTGAAGAGCGTTCGCACGCGTTCGTCCCAGCGGAGTAAAGCATCCTGTCCCAAAGAAGCAAGATTTGGTTATCCCCGGATGCGTTTGCCCTGAACGGTTTTTTGTGCTTAGCTTGACATTATTTATTTTTCTACTTATGTTCACACGAACTAATTTGTTGAACGGTTGCAAATAAAAAGGTAAATTGACATGCTCCCGATTATTTCTGTTGTAGGTAAATCCAAATCCGGCAAGACCACACTGATCGAAAAGCTGATTCCTGAATTAAAAAACCGGGGATACCGTATAGGGACCATAAAACACACCCATCATGATTTTGAATTGGATACAAAAGGAAAGGACAGCTGGCGTCACAAAGCGGCCGGTGCAGATACGGTCGTTATTGCCTCCAGGGAAAAAATCGTCATGGTAAAAGACGAAAATAGCGCGGGATCGGAACGCATTGGAAAATATTTTGATGACGTGGATCTTGTTATTACTGAAGGGTTCAAAAAAGAAAACAGGCCCAAAATAGAACTATATCGCTCCCACAAAAACACTCTCCCCCTTTGCCAAAATGATAACACCGTGATCGCTCTGGTTACTGATACGGATATCAGGGTAAATGTTCCGGTATTTGGTTTGGAAGAGATTAAATCACTGGCAGACCTGATAGAAAAAAATTATTTATGAACCGAGAAGATCTGACCAAAATTAGGAGTTTCCACCTGACTGAAAGATTCTTGTCAGGTGACAAGCAATAAAGGTAATGCCAAAAACAAAACATCACGGGAAAATTAAAAGGATCACACAGGTGTTGTTTTGTAAAAAATCGAATGTATCACCGATTACGAAGTCATAACCTGGATGTCGACGCGGTAATTTCCCCGCCGGGCCCCGGAATCGATCCTTGTTTTTTCAGAAACAACCCCTTTACCTTTAAATATGGCAGTCGTGGTATTAAACTTCAGATTCTCAAGAGGTTTGCCAACCTCAAAACTTTCCAGCAACTCTTCCTTGTGGTCTTCGATGAATAAAGTGATTACCTTTCCTATTTGAAAACGAACATCAAGAGCAAGTGTCACTCCCTTTAACGGCCCGTCAACCAAAGTTATTATCATGGAACAGATATCGGGAATTTTGCCATTGGTTATCTCAAGCGTTTCAAGATCTTCGGGATTTTTTAATTGCAGGGAAATGTTTTCTTTAAAATTATCGTAACGGAAAACTTCAAGAAACAGACGGATGGTTATCAACTGGCTATTTGTAAAAATGTCGCTGGACTGCCATTTCTGAAATTGAGCAACAGCGTCCTCCATGGAAGTACGTGCCATATGACACCGTAAAATATTTTTAGCGGCAGTCATTCGGATGGGAGGCTTTTTTAACAACTCGTTTAATTCTTTTAACGCTCTATCGAACTGACCAAACTTGGCCAGTGTGACGGCGCCTTCAAGAATTGCCGTATCTTCGTCTTTTCCTGTTGTATCAGAGAAGAGTTCCTTGATAACGTCCTGATCTTTTTCTGACACTTCAGGTAATGTGGGTTGATTTTCTATTCTTTCAATATCTTTTTTTACGGCATTAATTTTTTTTGAAATAATGTCTAACAGGTTCTGCCCGTCTTTTATTAACCCGGTTTCCCGAATTAAGGCTGCGGCATCTTCATATTTTCCCTTGGCCTCGAACAACAATCCCTGGGATCGATAAAGCTTCGCCGTCTCTAACAGGTTTTTTAGCTGTTTTTTAACATCCATAATTTCGCTCAATTAATCAACATTTTCAAACCGTTTCGACTCCGCCAAAACTCTATGCTCTATGCTCGGGAAGCAGGACGGTTTCGTTTTCGGGGATTTTCCATATGAAATATCATACCATATTACCTTTTAAGGATGCAAGGTTTCTTGTTTTTCATGAAGAAATTATACTATTATATATTTTGAATTTTTTTCATTTCGATTTCAAGAGGTTTCATTTCATCCTCACGACCCATCTCGTGTAACCGTTCTCTGAGTTTTTCCATCTCTTCTTTAAGTTTCGGCAATAATTCTTCCTTTATCTTTTGTTGCACCGACCGGCCGGATCGCTTCATTTCTTCTAACAGCCGCTGCAATTCGTTTTCAAGGTTTTTGAATTCCCGGCTTTCCGGAATACTTTTCAAGTCATTGGAAAATTGTTCAAACTGTTTTTCAAAATCTTTAAGCCCCCTCTCAATTCCACCAAAAATCCGATAAAAAAAGACTGAACTTTCGTTGGAGCCTTCTACTGTCGCATTATTTTCCAGCCGTTTTCCGTCGTTACGGATCTGAATCATCTCAACGGCCTTTTTTTCCTTGTGTAGGGGATCCGTGATGATAAAAAACCTGGAATACTCTGTGGCGTCGTCAGCAAAGTCTTTTTTTATAGCAACATCGACAATGAAAAAATCTTCATCAGACTGAAACAGACTTTTGACGGTGCCGATATGATTTTGTCCAAAAATGACTCGATTCCCCTCCTTCAACCCCTGAATTTGATGAAATCGGATTTTAAGGTTCAGGAAATTTTCTTTGCACGCAAGAAGAACAAACGGCAGAATCAGTAGCACCAAAATTCTTTTTAGCATATACAACTCCTTTCCATCTATTGGAACATGATTTTATAATAACCGTGCATGCGTGTCAAATAAGATAATATTTCTTGTTTGACACCCAACCGAACAATGTATTAGATATATTGTGACTGAAAACTCCGAACTTATTATTTTTTACCAAGGAATTAAAAAGACATCCGGAAACAAAAGGAACATTATGGTTTATAAAAAATTTGATCTAAACTACGGCGGTCAAAAGATTAAGGTAGAGAATGACCTGCTTTGCTTGACAGATTTTTGGAAGGCTGTGGGGCGTCCTAAAAACAAATCCGCCCCCCAATGGCTGCGTCTTCCGCAGACAATACATTTTATTATCAGACTTGAGTCTAAAATTGGACATCCTCAAACTCTAATAGAAAAATGGGATGAATCAGAAACTTTTGCCCACTGGCAACTTGCCCTGGCTTATGCAAAATACTTGTCCGCTGATTTGGAGATGCATATGAGTGAAGTATATATGCGGTATCAGGCAGGCGATGTGACACTCGCCGATCAAATAGCTGACAAAGCGAGTCCGGAGGCTCAGGAATGGCTTTTAAAAAGAATTTCTCAAAAAATAAAACGCTGGTTAATGATTAAACCGGCGACCAAAAGAATCGAAAACTAACCGCCCCGGCATAACCTTAATACCATCTCCGTTTTTCTCAGACCCGGTATGAGACTTGCCTTATCTGTTACCTCTTAGGATCACACATCTCAGAACTTATACAACACTATGAAATAACAAGAAAATATCCCCTATGCCCGGGCGTTGACGGTAGAGCGACTCCACATGGCCCGCTTAACTGAAATTTTAACAATCACCTCAATATATTGTGGTCTTTTTTTCTTGACACACAAGATATTTTATTTTATATTATGCCAAAAATAATGAGTTAGATACTAATACTTATAAACGCACCAAGAAACCTAAGGAAAGCATACATGGACAAAACATTTATAACCTGTCCCAAAGATCCAAAAATGCAATATTATCGTGAAGTCTGCGCGGAGACTTTCAGGAAAGGGGATATGCGCAATTGGTGTAAAAACTGTGAGGTGTTTCAGGACCCGAAAAAGGCCACCGGAGAAACTCAGAAACCGTAGCGTTTCTTAATACACTGTTTGTTTAAGTTTTACAGTCAACCCGGCAAATTATTTATAATTAAATTTTAAGGGAAATGGTTTTTCATTAGAATAATCGCATCAAAGGGGGGTATTATGATTTCTTCTCCATGTGCAAATTGCCACAAGAAAAATCAACCTAAAGAAAAATGTGCCAAAGATTGTAAAATATTACGGGCCATACAATATCATCAGGTTTTATATGAAAAAGACAGCTTTTTTCATGCAATAGATTATAGCGAAGAAGGTCGATTTTGTTTAAACAACGTAGAATTTAACAAATAATTGTTCTTTCTTATTGCATGTAAAACTGGTATAATATTTTTTATTAAGCTGTTTTTATCACGTAAAGGAGGTTGACTCTATGTACGTTGGTCGAGTTATGAATACATACCTTGTGACGGTGCCCCCTGAGACAAGTATAATAAAAGCCAAAGATATTATCGCTGAAAAAAAGATCAATCACCTTCTGGTAACGGATAAAAATGAGAATCTGCTTGGAATCGTCTCGGACAGAGATGTTAAACAGAGCTGGGCCTCTCCGGCCACAACTCTCAGCGTTCATGAGTTGAATTATTTGTTAACTCAGTTGACCGTTGAAATGATCATGAAAAAGAAGATCATCACCATATCATCCGCTACCACAATTGAAACTGCCGCCCTAATCATGCAGGAAAACCGGATCAGCGCTCTGCCGGTCATGGATGGGGAAAAACTTGTAGGAATCATCACCACCACCGATGTTTTGGAGGTACTGCTCCGTGCCATCGGCGTAGATGAGGGAAGTGGCCGGTTCATCGTTCTGGTTAAAGACCGTATCGGAGTCGTGGCTGAGGTTTCGAAACTCCTTCAGGAACAACAGATCAGTATCAAGAGCCTGGTTACCTGGCCGGTGAAAAACTTCCCGGGCATTTATCAGCTCATTATGAGAGTGGCTACTGAAGATAAGGAAAAAGCAATTTCTGTATTAAGAGATGGCGGCTTCAAAATACTGACAGAATACATCAAGGATCTGACGCCTTTCCTGCCAAATCAGTAGCCTGTATTGAAACCTCTGCAAAACGTCCCCTTTTGCCCAATTCCGGTGTCAGGCTCAAATTTTAACCCGCCACCGAACTTTGGCGGGTTAATCCTCGAAATACTCAATGTATTCCTCCGGTTAAAATTTTCGCCTTCCTTGGACTTGGACAAAATTGAACATTTTTCAAAGGTTTCGTATTTATCATACAAGTTGGGGGAATATATTCGGGTTATTCCGGCATATTCGGCCAGATTTTGTAAATTCCCTGATAATTTTTTAGCGTATATTCTTTTGCATTCTTTTTAATGATGTAATAATTCGGCATTAAAGGAATTTTACCGACATTGGTAGCGATAACATACATGGGCTGGGCCAAACCCGTGGTATGACCCTGCAGGGCATCTCGAATCAGTTCAGCCCCCTTTTCAATCGGTGTCCGAAAATGATCGATTCCAGGTGCCGGCTCACAGTAAAAAACATAGTAAGGACGGATGCGAACCGCTAAAAGTTTTTGATGTAGCTTCCGAAAAGTCTCCACGTCATCATTAATCCCCTTTAACAAAACAGCTTGGTTTCCCACATTGACTCCGCAGGACAGAAGATCGAAAACAGCCCTTGCCGTCTTTTCCGTAATTTCTTTTGGATGATTACACTGAGTATTCACCCATATGGGCACCCGATGATAGCTGTTCAGAACCTTTTTGAGACCGCTGGTAATTCGATGGGGCAAAACAATGGGTGTGCGGGTGCCAAACCGGATCATCTCTATATGGAGAATCTCTCGCAGCTTGCGAATAAGATATTCAATCTTTTGGTCTGAAAGTATGAAAGGATCCCCGCCGGTTATGAGAACATCGCGAATCTCCCCATGTTTTCGAATCCATTCCAGACCCTCTTCCAAATCAAAGCGAAGCTTTAGATCTCGATCAACCACGACTTCTTTGCGAAAACAGTGACGGCAGTAGGTTGCACACATGTCGGTAACGGTAAAGGCAATGCGGTCTTGATACTGCCTGGCAATACAGTCGGGTCTGACTTCCCCGGTATCACGATTTTCTTCCCAGATCAGATAATTGGAAATTCCAAATTTATTTTCTGTTTCTTTCATTGAAGGGATAACCTGTTTTCGTATGGGGCAATCAGGGGTATCCGGATCCATTAAAGAAGCAAAATAGGGGGTTGTCCCCCATCTTGTATTTAGAGTGATTATGGCCTCTTCTTCTTTTGAAAAGACGCTGACAACCGCCTTCAGTCTATCGAGAGTGTTGATGCTATGTTGGAGTTGATGGACCCATTCTTCCATATATTCCTCCGGTAAATACCAAGATAGGCAATCCACAGTTCTATTGGAGTATTAAGGCCAATGGAATTAAAAAGAAAATGCTGCCGGCGGGTAAAATTTATTCAGGTGAAGAGACGCCTTTTTAATTTTTTGTCATTCTGCAGCGTTGGATTTTTTCCCCGAATTTTTTAGGATCTCTATGGTTTGTGAAATCTCCCGTATGGAAACACTCTGACGAAGTTTCTCCATCCTGCCCATTATCTCGGCAAATCGACCGCCTTCTGCCGCACTGATCCATTCAAGCTGGAGCCGTTCGGGCCGGATTCCCAGTTTTTCCATTTTTTTGTGTATTTTTTTAACTCTTTTTTCGGTCCAGCGATTGGCATCAATGTAATGGCAGTCACCCATATGGCATCCGCTGACCAGAACAACCGGCGCACCATTAAGGAAACCGTTAAAGATAAATTTTTCGTCAACTCGACCTGAGCACATGGTTCGGATAATGCGCACGTTTGAGGGATATTGCAGACGTGAGACCCCCGCGTAATCCGCACCGGCATATGAGCACCAGTTGCAGGCAAATACCAGTATCTTTTCCTGAGAACTTTTTTCGAGCATGGAATCGATTTGGTTGTTAATCTGGTCGTCCGTAAAATGGTTCATAACGATGGCATCATAAGAACATTCTGCGGCACAAGTTCCGCAGCCGGCACATGCCGCGGTATTCACGACACACGGTGTTTTTTTTCTGACACCTTTTGTAATTGCATTATAGGGACAAACTTCAGCACACTTACCGCAAGCGGTACATTTTTCGGGGTCTATTTCGGAAGTAATCGGTTCGGTATAGATTTCTCCTTTATGCATCAGACGAATGGCACGGACCGCAGCCGCTGAAGCCTGTGTAACGCTATCTTTAATATCCTTTGGACTCTCGGCGCATCCGGCATAAAAAATTCCTCGAGAAGCAGCATCAACCGGTTGGAGCTTGGGATGAGCTTCCAGGAAAAAACCGTCAGGAGTCAGCTGAAGCCCGAGCATTTCTTGAAGTCGCCGGGTGCTCTTGGTCGGCTTCATCCCCAGAGCCAGCACGAGCATTTCAAGGTCGAAAAATTCCAGCCGGCCGGTGACCGTATTTTCGACCGCAACCCGCATACTGTGATCCGGCATCTCTTCAACGTTGCCCGGCAACCCTCTCAAATAGTGCACACCCAGACGCCGACTCCGCATAAAGAGATCTTCGAATCCTTTGCCATGGGCACGAATGTCGATATAAAAAACCTTTATGTCAATATCAGGATAATGTTCTTTGAGTACCAGTGTGCTCTTAATGGTGTTCATACAGCAGGTATTGGAGCAATACCTGCCGCCTTTTCTGGCAGACCGTGAGCCCACACATTGGATAAAACCTATGGATTTAGGTATTCTTCTGTCTGTGGGGCGAATCAGTTTTCCTTTGGTCGGGCCTCCGGCATTGATAAGCCGTTCAAATTCAAGACTGGTCAGGACATTTTCGAACCGTGTATATCCGTATTCGTCAAGTTCGGTGGGATCATAAGGTTCCATTCCGATCGCCACGATGATGGATCCTACACTTATCCGGATTTCATCATCGGACATGTGAAAATTGATGCAGCCCTTTTCACAGGCTTCGAGACATTTTCCGCAAACCACGGGGTTGTGTCCCAAGCATTCATTGACATTAACGACATAGGCCGAGGGGACAGCCTGGGGAAACGGGGTGAAGATGGCCTTGCGAGATGATAAGCCCAGGTTGAACTCGTCAGGACGAACCACGGGACAAACCGTGACGCAGTCACCACATGCCGTGCACTCTTGCTCTGATACATAACGAGCTTTTTTTAAGATCCTGACATCAAAGTTGCCCACATAGCCTTTAACATCTACGATTTCGCTCAGGGTGTAGAGGGTTATCCGGGGATGTCGACCGACATCCGTCATCTTAGGACCCAGAATTCAGATGGAACAGTCCATGGTCGGAAAGGTCTTGTCAAGCTGGGCCATGGTTCCGCCAATAGAAGCATTTTTTTCCACCAGAACAACTTCATAACCGTTGTCTGCAAGATCAAGGGAGGTCTGAATACCGGCAATACCTCCGCCAATGACCAGAGTTCGTTTGGTGAGCGGCAGCTTTTCTTCTTTAAGCGGCCGGAGCAATCGTGCCCGGGACACGGCCATTTTTACAAGGTCTTGTGCCTTTTGTGTTGCTGCATCCGGTTCATTCAAATGGACCCAGCTGCATTGCTCACGGAGATTGGCCATTTCCAAAAGGTATGGATTAAGACCCGCGGATTGCATCATCTGTCGAAAAGTGGGTTCATGAAGCCTCGGTGAACACGAGGCTACGACAATGCGTTCCAAGTTGTGTTCCTGAATATCCTGCCGGATTTCCTGTTGACCGGGCTCTGAACAGGCGTAAGCGATATCCTTGGAAATAACAACATCCTCAAGCCGGGACGCCGTTTCGGAAACTTTTGGACAGTCCACCGTCTGAGCGATATTTGAGCCGCAATGACAGACATAGACGCCAATGCGCATCTGCGGTTTTGTATCTATTGAAGTAGTAGCAGGTTCCATGTTCATTCCTTTTTCAGGTGCCAGCGTCTCTGTTCATCATTCCTGACACCTGACACCTTTGTAAACGGTTACTCCCAGCAAATGGTTTTTGCAATAATACCGGTCAAGTCTATCATCTCCATGTTAAGTTCTTCTCCGAGAAACGGATCTTCCATGGCACAACGAAGATGAATCTGACATTTGGGGCAGGCCGTGACCATAAGATTACTTCCGGTGTCCTGCGCCTGTCTCAGGCGTTTGACCTGAAGGGCCTTGCTGAACGCATCACATCCGGTCCAGGCGCAATTCCCGCAACAGATGGCCGAACGCCCTTTATTCTGCATTTCCCGGAAGCTGCTTGGCTTGAGCCTCCGGATCAATTTTCTGGGCAGGTCTGCAGGTTCCTCAATCCAGTTTAACCGACACGAATCCTGGAAGGTTATCTTTTTATCAATTTTTTTAAAATCTATGGCGCCTTTACTGATTTCACTTTCAAGCAGTTCATAAATGTGGGTGACCTTGAAGTTTAATATAATCCCATGCTTTGGGTAGTCATAGACCAGTGTTCTATAACACTCCGGACAAGCGGTAATCACCTGTTCAATTCCAAGGTTATGGATCGAATCCACAGTCATTGACGCTAATTTAAAAAAATTATCTTTGTCTCCCGACCAGAGAAGATCATGTCCGCAGCATCGTTCATCCCGGAGCAGGGCCGGCTTAATATCGAAGAAATTGAGAAGACGAAGACTGTCTTTTAAGATATTACGGGTTTCAACGCCCAGATGGTTTCTGAAAAATGTATCAAAATACGGGGCGCACCCCCCAAAAAAAAGGATCTTACTCGTGGAATCAACCTCTACATCTTTAGGCAGCCAATCCCATCGCTGTGTTTTGAGTCCGGGGGATGTCATGGCTCGCATCAGAGACCGAAAAAAGCCTCCGTGAGCCTCATGAGCATTCCCTCCATTTTTTCTGATAACGTGGCGAATATCCCGGATAAACTCGGGAAAATTAACCGCCGATGGACAGCGGTCATAACAGAGGCCACAGGTCAGGCAGGACCAAACATCTTTGTTTACGGAAGGAGAATCAATATCACCGGCAATGATGGAGTTGACCAGTTCCCGGGGCGAGAAGGGTTTACCGGCCAGCGCCAGGGGACAGGCGGAAGAACATTTCCCGCAGTCCTGACATGCAAAGGCATCATGATAAGAAACGATCTCGGCCAAAGACTCCCGGCTAACACCTTGGGGTTCCGTTATTTGCATCGGCAACAGGGGACTCGGGCCCAAGGACCGGATTTGATTGCAAAAGTCATCCAAAAATTTCAATAATAGATCCGACTCATCCGGGAGAAATGTGACATGCCGCAACCGTTCTTTGCCCAGGCCCAAGAGTCCGATAATATTCCGCGTATCTTCGGTATTCTCACGGGCAGTGGCCGTACCGCTGCCGTATCGGCAGGTTCCGGGTTTACACCCTGCCAGAACTACACCATCCGCTCCCATTTCAAAGGCTTTAAACAGAAGGGATTTACTGATTCTTCCGGTGCAGGGAATCCGGATCATACTTACCTGATCGGGAATTTCACGTCCGGTGTCCTGAAGGGTTTGGAAAGCGGTATGCGGCCCCCAGTTACATAAAAATAAGATTATTTTAACGTCGTTCATTTTTTACGTCAGCAATATTTTTTCAAGTGTCTGTTCGAGAAATTCCTGGTTACGATACGGGCTGTCCGCAGCATTGGTGGGGCATACGGAAATACAATTACCGCAGCCTTTGCACAGCGTCTCGTCCACCCAGGCGGCCCATCCGTCCATAGCGTTTCTGTGTAATGTCACCGCCTGATAAGGGCAGACGCGAATGCAGCGTCCACAACTTCGGCACAGGCTTTCATCCACGACAACGGTATATCCCTTACTGTGGCGAGGTTCCCTCGGCATAATAGCTGCCGCCTGAGCGGCGGCGGCGGCGCCTTTTTTCCGGTTGGAGACATTGATGCCCGGCGGTTCAGCTAAAAAAAGTCCGGAAATGGCGGTTGACCCCGGATAAAAAAACGGTATTCCGGGGATGCTCATGTCCTGCATGGAAGAAGATATGGTTCGGCCCGGCAGGCCTTCCTGGTGAATATATTTAATTTTCTTTCTTGATTTTTCATCCAGGATGACTGACCCTACCGTCATTATCTGCCGAGAATCGTCTGATTCCGCAATAATGTGAAAATTACCCAGAGTCCCGCTTAATTCTTTGACGGAAAAGCCTCCGAAACTATGCACATTGGGATGATCCAGAATCTCCACCGGCGGTTTTTGCGTGCGTGGGAACCAAAAGACCTCCAGCCCTGCCTGGGCAAGGGTCAGGGCACTGCTGATGGCGACTTCGGAGGTCCCGATGACCGCCGTAGTGAAATTATAGTTTCTAATAAGATCCGGAAGGGGTTTTAATCTTTTTGCCCGATTCATGGAACGATCGATGAGTCCGGTAAATTTTTTCATGGCCAGGGAATGATTCCGTTTTAAAAGACGAAGAACTTCACCTCTTAAGTTGCATGTCTGCACCATTGAACGACTGATCCCGGTTCCGGTAAATAAGGCGTTTTTCAGGCGGCTTCGCTGGTCCGTACAGGCACTGCAAATAAAATTGAGCGGGCAGCATACACAAGATGCCAGTACCACCCGGGTAAGTCCTTTTTCACGAATAGTCCGGATAATAGCAGAAGATCCTTCATGCGTGCAGGCCGAGTTGACAACCTGGGCATGGACCACATCCGCTTGAGACGGTAATCCTTCAACATATTGGCTCATCTCATCAAGCCATCCAAAGGTATGGTTGCATTTGCAGACAAAAATTCCCAGACGGATTTCCGGGGAAAGCCCCGGATCAGGAGTGGAAAATGACAACCCATACCCCTTTGGCCGTTGGACGGTACCCCCAAGCAATATCATTGCCTGGGAAGCCGCTGCATAACCGCGAACAAACATGGCGTTAACATCCGGTTTCGCTGTTTTGGGCCCGTACACTCGAATGACATCATCCCCCTTGACCGTCGGGGCTATTTCCGGGTCTGCGATGATGAGCACGCCGGTTTGTTCAATGGTTTCTTCGGGTAATTGTTCATGGGTTATCGCATGAATTTCATCACAGGCATCAACGCACTGCAGACATTCGCTGCAAATTCCGCATTGAAGACATCGGGATGCTTCCAAAAAAACCTGTTGCTCGCTCAAGCCCATGGAAACTTCCAAGAAACTGTTCCTGTACACTGCCGGTTGCCTTTCCGGCATGATCGTTCGTGCCTGTGAAGGTATATCCGGCGAAATTTCCGGAAAATCTTTGTCCTCCGGTCTTGAGGGTTGAGGATAAAAAACCTCCTGCTTGCACATATCGCGATGAACGGCGCGGGCAACCTTCCTTCCTGCAGCCATGGCTTCAACAACGGATGAGGGTCCTGAGACCGAATCTCCTACCGCATATACGTTCGGTAAATTCGTACGCAAATATTCATCAACCTCGATCAAGCCGCGTGCCAAGACATCAAAGCCGAATGAATTGTGCTTTACCTGAAGTGCGCCCCTTTGACCGATGGCAATAAAAGCCCGGTCAAATTCGAGTTCAACCGGTGGACGGTCCGGAATAACGACCGGCCAGGGGATACCCTGGGCATCGGGTTCTCCGGGGGTGGTGGTCATGCAGTGCAACCGATGAAGTTTACCGTTTTGACCTAAAAATGCAACGGTCTGGGTGCAGTCCCGAATGAGAATTCCTTCTTCTTTGGCGGCCCGAATTTCTTCGGCATTGGCAGGGATCAACGCTTCAGGGAACCAGGATAAAATTGTCACATGTGCACCCAGACGCAGCAGTGTACGGGCCAGGTCAAATGCGGCATTGCCGTCCCCGATTACCGCTACCTTTTCATCCAGTGCGGTTATTTCGTTACGATAAACACGTCCCAAAAAAGAGAGGCACCCTTCAACACCTTCCAGGGTTTCTCCGGGCACACCTAATCTTAAATCAGACCATGTTCCAATGGAGATAATGACAGCGTCAAAATCTTTTTTAAGCACATCCATATCCCGGGCCAGATCAACGAAATGGCCGGTAATAAATTTTACGCCCAGTTTTTTTATATATTCAAGATCATTATCGATGATGTGTCTGGGCAGGCGATGACGCCCGATTCCGTAACGGAGCAACCCGCCGATTTGTTTCTCTTTTTCAAAAACCGTTACTTCATAACCAAATCGGGCCAGGTCCGCAGCGGCAGCGATCCCGGCCGGACCTGAGCCGATAATGACGATTTTTTCCGACTTTTTATGAATATTGCCGGCGGGTATGTCTTTGGGATCGGAGCGCCCGTGATCGGCCACAAATCGCTTAATATCCATGATGGCGACGGGTTCATCGAGTTCACCCCTTCTGCAGACGGCTTCACACGGGTGGGTACAAATGCGTCCGCAGATGCCGGGCAACACGTTATTTTCCCTGATAAGGTCAAGCGCCTGGTCAAACCTGCCGGTTTTTACAAGGGCAATATAGCCCTGGGCGTTCACCCCCAGCGGACAATGTTCCTGGCATAGGGGCCGGCACCGTTTATCTATGACCGGACGGCCGGGAAGGCTTCGCTGACTGTTAATTTTAATGGCTTTTTCTCCTCCGGGAAGCAACACCGGACATATTTCGACACAACGACCGCAAAGCGTACATTTGTCTTGATCTACAAAGGTTTGGAGGATATTCAGG
This sequence comes from uncultured Desulfobacteraceae bacterium, assembly GCA_964539365.1. Taxonomy (GTDB): domain Bacteria; phylum Desulfobacterota; class Desulfobacteria; order Desulfobacterales; family UBA11574; genus S5133MH16. The sequence goes on from CAZIIV010000013.1 coordinate 22,745, forward strand.
TGAACACGAAATCCCTGGCGATTGTGCTTAATGGAGCAGACTTTTGCGGGAAAGATGCATCGAATGGCAGGGTTTCTTAAAATTCTGATCAGCCCGGGTCGATGGGCATGGTTTAACGGAATGCCTGATTTCAGAACCCATTCGTCTCGAGAGAGTTTTTTATCCAGATCGTAATCAGAATCCACAAGAGTGAGGGGAATGCCCAGTTCTCCAAGCTTATTGGCTGCGGCGATACCGGCCGGAGTCGCACCGATAACGGTGACCCGGTGGAGCCGTTCTTTGGGACGTTTCATGAAATCGCTCCTGCTTGACCCGCGGCCTTTTTCTGTCGTGCCTTGAGTGTGGCCAGGCCATAGTCATGACCTTTTTTGAAGGCTGTTGTGTTCAGTTTTTCAGTGCCTTTTGGAACCGATTCCAGGACGGATTTTTGGGCTGCATCCATTGAAATAACTTTGGTGACGGCGGTTAAAAAGCCGAGCATAATGATATTGGCGATCATTACTCGTCCAAGTTCTTCGGCCATGCCGGTGGCAGGGATAGAAAAAAAATCGCATGGTAATCCACGGGCGGGGCGAACCAGATCCTGATCAATAATCAACGTTCCGTTTTTCTTGAGCTGCTTGATCAGCTTATCATATCCGGATTGAGACATGCACACCAAAATATCCGGATGAGTCACATACGGGTAATGAATCAGTTTATCGGAAATCACCACCTGAGCGTTACACGATCCCCCACGAGACTCGGGTCCGTATGACTGGACCAGCGTGCTTTCCATGTGTTCGCCAATGGCGGCCGTTTTTCCCAGGATGATACCCGCAAGGATAATGCCCTGCCCACCGAAACCGGTGATTATAATTTCCTTTTTTCCCTGGTTGTGATTTTGAGCGTCGGTCATAGATTTAACTCCGAAACGTTTTCTTCAAGACGGCTCGGCCGGTAGATCTTGTCATAATGTTCCGTAAACGTTGGTCGATCCAGATCGATAAATTTGCCCAAAATGATACCCTTTTCAAAGTCTATATCCAGTGTAGAAGGATCTGCATCATTTTTGATAATGGCTTTTTCCTGGTATACTTTTAGCATATCCAAAGGTTTTTGTTTATTGCGTCGACCGTAATTGACCGGACATGGTGAAAGGGCTTCAATAAAGGAAAACCCTTTTTTACAAATCGCTTCCGTTATGGAATCCGTCAGATCTCTGGTGTGCAGCATGGTCCATCGGGCCACATACGTGGCGCCGCAGGCATAAGCCATTAGCGGCAGATTAAACGGGGTCTCGGGATTTCCGATCGGTGTTGTTGTGGATTTTGCCAGGTAAGGTGTGGTTGCGGCCACCTGGCCTCCGGTCATGCCATAATTTAAATTATTGACACAGATTACCGTCATATCCATATTCCGACGGGCCGCATGGATAAAATGGTTTCCGCCGATGGCGAAGAGATCGCCGTCACCGCTGAACACCACAATATTGAGTTCGGGGTTGGCAAGTTTTAATCCTGTGGCAAAGGGTATGGCCCTGCCGTGAGTGGTATGAAAGGAATCCAGTTTAACATAACCGGCGGCACGTCCCGAACATCCGATTCCCGAGACCATTACCGTTTTTAGAAGGTTGATACCGCTTCCTTTCAGAGCAGTCAGACACGCAGAAAACACCGTTCCGATTCCGCAACCCGGACACCAGATGTGGGGAATGCGATCCGTGCGGATAAGATCATCCAGGGGATGACAGGGTTGTTTTTTGGATGGAGTTGGGAGTTCTTGCATGGTTAAAAGGCCTCTTTCAATATTTTAACAACGTTGTCCGGATGGATAATCGTCCCGCCGGGATGCCCGACTAAAAATACAGGAACCTTGCCCCCGGCACATCGTTCAACCTCCAGATGAATCTGACCCAGATTAATTTCCACGGTCACGAATCCCTTGACTCTATCTGCCAGGCTGCGAATCTGATCTTCGGGAAAGGGCCAGATCGTTATCAGGCGCAAAAGTCCGGCCTTGATTCCCAGCTTTCTGGCTTCGGCCACAGCGGCCATGCTGGTTCGGGCCGATATTCCATAAGATACAACGATAATTTCAGCATCATCGAGGAGGAGACTGTCTGTCCGAATGATGTCATCCAAATTTTTTTGGATTTTTTCCGTAATTCGGGTCATCATTTCTGTCTGGGTTTCTACGGCCATTACCGGATAGCCTTTTTCATCATGGGTCAGACCGGTAATGTGCAGGTTATACCCTTCCCCTGCCGCCGGCATGGGTGCGACACCATTGGGTCCGGGTGCAAAGGGTTTAAATCGGTCTTTTCTCCCTTTGGGTTTGGGACGCGATTCGATCTCAATCAATTTTGCCTCGGGGATGATGACTTTTTCACTCATATGCCCGATAATTTCGTCGGTCATGACGAGAACCGGCAACCGGTATTTTTCACTAAGATTAAACGCTGTAATGGTTAAGTAAAATATTTCCTGGGGTGAAGACGGGGCCATGGCAATAATTTCATAATGCCCGTGGGACCCCCAACGGGCCTGCATCATGTCGCTCTGGGCGCCATGGGTGGGAAGACCTGTGGAGGGACCGCCGCGCTGAACATTTACCACAACACAGGGGGTTTCCGTACAGATGCCCAATCCGATATTTTCCATCATAAGACTGAATCCCGGGCCGGAGGTGGCGGTCATGCTTTTTACTCCGGCCCATGATGCACCAAGAACGGCCGCCATGGCACCGATTTCATCTTCCATCTGAATAAAACACCCATCAACATGAGAAAGCCGAATCGCCATCCTTTCGGCGATTTCTGTGGCGGGTGTTATAGGATATCCTCCAAAAAAACGGCATCCTGCCGCCAGTGCGCCTTCGGCGCAGGCAACGTCACCCGTCATAAAATATTCACCGGTAAGCACCGCTGGTTTCATTGGTTTATCGTCTAACCTCTATCGCTAAATTGGGGTTGGCGCCGGCCTGGCCGGGTTCGGTTGTTCGCGGGTCTTCTACTGAAAATATAGCAAACTCCGGGCAAATGATTTCGCAGTAATGACAGTTCACACATTCCTCCGGTTTTACAACAACAGGGGGATGATATCCCTTCTGGTTGAATTTTGTTGAAAATTCAAGCGCCTGCTTGGGACAGTACTCAATACAGTATCCACATCCTTTACATCGATCCTCCAGGATGTGCACAATACCTAAAGTGACTTGTATGGTGTCCGAGTCAAGTGGAACCCTCCAAAATTCCATATGGTTTTCTCCAATTATTTAGGCGGTCCTATATATTTCAAACAAAAATGTTTCCGAATATAATAAATGTTATTGTGTGTCAAATACTAAATTTTAAAAATACGGAGATTACAGTAGAGCCCCCCAAATTTCCTCAGGGGGTATCTATAATTTTATGCATTGCCTGCCCGCACAGTTATGAGTCAAACCAGAAGTGTTACGCTTAAAAATTTATTGCAGAAATGGAGCGCGGGATTTTCTAAATATAATCAGAACCGATAAGTAACCCTTGAAACTCCATGAAATAGAGTTTATGGTTACCGGACAACCGGGAGATTCAACGATAAATCAATATGGATGAGAATGAATAAAATACTTGTCAGCGCCTTCTTAGTCGGAGAAAATCTGCGGTACAACGGACGGGAAATTTTAGAAGCCATCGAATATTTAAAAGCTCTTGAGATTTAATTTGAGGTTTTTTTATGGCCCATCACACGACAAAATCAGGATATGTTCAGCTGGTGGATCGTTTGAATCGATTTCCCCAAGGCGCACCTCCTTCAAAACTATTATATAAAATTCTTGGAATGCTCTTTAGCGAAAAAGAGGCCAGACTGGTATCGCTATTGCCCTTAAGACCGTTTTCCGCTGAAAAAGCCGCTAATGTATGGAAAATGGACAGGATCAGAACCCGGAAAATATTAGATCAACTGTGTAGACGGGCGATTTTATTGGATATCCGGGAAAACAACCGTCAGGTTTACTCCCTTCCGCCTCCTATGACAGGATTTTTTGAATTTTCCCTGATGCGGATCAGAGGTGACATTGACCAGAAGCTATTAAGCGAACTGTATTACCAGTATCTCAATATTGAAGAGGATTTTATCAAGAACCTGTTTCTTACCGGCGAAACCAAGATGGGACGGGTTTTTGTTCATGAACCGGTTCTTTCAAGTGAGAATGCATTACAGATCCTGGACTACGAAAGGGCGACCCGGGTTATTAAGACCGCTTCACACATCGGGATCAGCACCTGCTATTGCCGTCATAAAATGTCGCATATGGGACGGGACTGTGACGCCCCAAAAGAAATATGCATGACCTTTAACTCGGTAGCGTCGTCCCTGATAAAATATGACTATGCCCGACGCATTGAGGTGTCGGAATGCCTGGAACTGCTGGAAACGGCGTATTCACACAACCTGGTGCAATTCGGGGACAATGTTAGAGAGGCTGTGAATTTTATCTGCAATTGTTGCGGATGCTGCTGCGAAGCCATGACTACCGCCCGGAAATTTGCCATTTTGCAGCCGGTTCATACCACCAATTTCATCCCGAAAATACAAGATGAGGCATGCACGGGGTGCGGAAAATGTGTAACCCGATGCCCGGTTGAGGCGATGAGCCTGGTTTCGGCCAACGATCCTCATCATCCCAAAAAGAAAACGGCACGGGTTAACGAGAAAACTTGTTTGGGATGTGGCATCTGTGCCAGGGTCTGTCCCGAGAATTGCATTGGCCTGATATCCAGGGGTCAGAGGGTGATTACCCCCCTGAATACCGCCCACCGGGTGGTGGTTATGGCCATCGAACAGGGCAAGCTTCAAGAACTGATTTTCGACAATCAGGTGCTGGAAAGCCACCGCGCCATGGCCGCTGTTTTAGGGGTAATTCTAAAACTTCCGCCCATTAAACAGGCGATGGCCAGTCAACAAATGAAATCGATTTATCTGGAAGCGCTGGTAAGTCGTTTAAACCTGTAATGCAGGCGAAACCTTGCAGATTTTTTAAAAGGAGCTTCAATATCTTGGATGGACCCGCATAACAGGTGCCGTCTTTATCGCTTGAAATATAGGTAGTATCCATCTATAAATGGTCATTTTGCCCAATCTTCGCGTTATGCTCATAATAAAAAAGCCTGTCATTGAAAAGACAGGCTTTTATTCTGTATGGCGGGAGTGACGGGACTTGAACCCGCGACCTCCGGCTTGACAGGCCGGCGCTCTAACCAAAACTGAGCTACACCCCCAAATGGTAGGCGGAACAGGGCTTGAACCTGTGACCCTCGGCTTGTAAGGCCGATGCTCTCCCAACTGAGCTATCCGCCCTTATACCCTGCGAGAAGATTTTAAGTTATACAAATTTTAAGGCAGATTACCGCTAACAATTTAGCGGCATGAAGTCAAGATTAAAGTGTTCTGAAAAAATGTTCCGTATAAATTTTAATTATATCAAGGCTGACGGCTGCTCCAAATCAACGTCTTTCTTCATCATGTCAAAAGGCATGTCGTTTTCTTTAAAAAGCGTATCCCCTTCATTTAAAATCAACGCATGAGGCAATACTTCGTCCATGTGTTCCACCAGAACAATTTCAACCTCTTTTAACACCGTGGGGGGAATATCCTTTAAATCCTTTTTATTTTCTTTAGGAATAAGAACTTTCTTGACGCCGCCTCTGTGAGCGGCCAGAATTTTTTCTTTTATTCCGCCAACAGTAAGAACACGTCCTCTCAAAGTTATTTCTCCGGTCATGGCAATATCATGATAAACCGGTTTTTTCAGAAGGGCTGAAACCAGGGACGTGCACATTGAAATCCCTGCAGAAGGTCCGTCCTTTGGAATGGCACCTTCAGGTATGTGAATATGAATGTCAAATTTCCTGTAAAATTTGCTGTCTATGTCGAGCTGCTTGGCACGTGATCGCACATAACTTACGCCTGCCTGAGCAGACTCTTTCATCACGTCTCCGAGTTTTCCTGTCATGGTAAGCTTTCCCTTACCGGGCATAATTAATGTTTCGACACACAGCAATTCCCCGCCCACTTGTGTCCACGCAAGTCCGGTAACAATTCCGACCTGATCGCTTTCCTCTATCTGAAGCGCTTTGAAGCGCGGCGGCCCTAAATATTTCTGTACGGATTTTGCGGTAACCTTAAAACCGCCGCTTTGTTTGTTCGCTATCACTTTGCGGGCGATTTTGCGGCAGATGGAAGAAATTTCCCGTTCAAGGTTTCTAACTCCTGATTCTCGTGTATATCTCCGAATAATTGTGAGAACAGCTTCCTTGGAAAAACTTACATTCTTATCTTTAAGTCCATTCATTTCGATTTGTTTGGATAAAAGAAAATCCCTGGCAATATAATATTTTTCGTACTCGGCATATCCGGGCAATCGAATAATTTCCATTCTGTCCTGTAAGGGGAGCGGTATCTCGGGCAGCGTATTGGCTGTGGTAATAAAAAGTATATCCGAAAGATCGTAATCCATATCAAGATAATGGTCGTTAAAGATATAATTCTGTTCCGGGTCAAGAACCTCTAAGAGAGCGGCCGAAGGATCGCCACGGAAATCCATACTCATTTTATCAACTTCATCAAGGCAAAATACCGGATTATTGACACCGACTTTTTTAAGAGACTGGATGATTTTACCGGGCATTGCGCCGATATAAGTACGTCGATGTCCCCGAATTTCAGCCTCATCCCGAACACCTCCCAGGGAAAGACGTACAAATTTTCTTCCTGTAGCCCTGGCAACAGATTTGGCCAAAGATGTTTTTCCTACACCGGGCGGTCCCACAAAACAAAGTATGGGTCCCCGGATTTTGTTGACCAGAGATTGGACCGCAAGGTATTCGAGTATGCGCTCCTTTGGCTTTTCCAGTCCATAATGATCTTCTTCCAGTATTTTATCTGCTTCTTCAATGTCTTTTCGGATTTTGCTTTTGTCAAACCAGGGAAGACTGATCAACCATTCAATATAGCCTCGAACCACCGTTGCTTCAGCGGACATGGGGGTCATCAATTTAAGCTTTTTGAACTCTTGTCTGACTTTGGCTGCGGCTTCCTTTGACATGCGTTTACGTTTGATTCGCTTTTCAAGATCATTCAGCTCGTTTCTATTGTCATCCTCAGTTCCGATCTCCTTTTTAATGGCCCGCATTTGCTCATTCAAGTAATAATTTTTCTGAGTTTTTTCCATCTGTTTTTTGACACGATCTTTTATCCTCTGATCCATCTTGAAGATATCGATCTCCATTTTTATCAAGCTTAACAGAAGAGACAGCCGATCTTCCAAAACAACTGCTTCCAAGAGACGCTGTTTATCGTCTATTTTAAAAGAAAAATGGGCTGCCACCGTATCCGCCAATTTTGAAGGATCTGAGATGGAAGAAACCGTTTTTACGAGATCTTTTGAGATATTTTTGTTAACTTTAGCATATTCGTCAAAACTATCATGAATCGCCCGGACCAGAGCCTCGCCCTCGGCAGGCAAAATTTCAGCGTCTTGGATGGGTTTCAGCGCCACCTGCAAAAAGTCCGGGTTTTTGATAAAACGGACAATAGAAGCCCTGGATTCTCCTTCAATCAAAGCTTTTACCGTTCCGTCCGGAAGGCGGAGGAGTTGTAATATCTTTGCAATGGTTCCTACCGGGCTGATGTCTTTTTCCGTAGGGTTGTCAATAGCCGCCTTTTTTTGAGTGGAAAGGAAAACTCTTTTTTCGCTGTTCATGGCCTCGGAAAGGGCTTTCACAGACTTTGAACGCCCCACAAAAAGGGGAGCAACCATGTGTGGAAAGACCACGATATCTCTAAGCGGAAGTAACGGAAGCATCAATTCCGGAGATTGCGAATCATTATCTTTAAAAATTTTCGGGAAGTTAATCATGGTAATAAGTAATACCTCTCATCAGCTGTCTTGTGCCTGTTGTTTTGGCTGTTCAAACAACAGAATGGGATCTTCTTTATTGATTACCGTATCTTCTCCAATAACGCATTCCTTCACATTCTCCATAGAAGGAATTTCATACATGATATCCATCATGCAGCTTTCTATAATGGCACGAAGGCCCCTGGCGCCGGATTTTCTTTTCAAAGCCTCTTTGGAAATGGCGTAAAGGGCGCTGTCTGTAAATCTTAAGTTTACGCCTTCCATTTCCATGAGTTTTGAAAACTGCTTAATAAGAGCATTTTTCGGCTCCTTGAGTATTTTTATCAACGCAGCTTCATTCAGTTCGCCAAGGGTGGCAATAACCGGCAGACGACCCAAAAATTCGGGAATCAAACCGTATTTTATCAGATCCTCGGGTTGAACCAACTTCAGGGTTTCTCCGATGTCTTTTTCTTCCTGTTTTACGATTTTGGCGCCAAACCCCATAATTTTGGAGCCCAAACGTCGCTGAATAATTTGTTCAAGTCCTGTAAAAGTTCCCCCGCAAATAAAAAGTATGTTGGAGGTGTCAACCTTGACAAAATCCTGCTGCGGATGTTTTCGTCCGCCTTTGGGAGGTACGCTGGCAGTCGTTCCTTCTATAATCTTCAATAATGCCTGCTGAACCCCCTCTCCGGAAACATCGCGGGTGATGGACGGGTTGTCGGATTTGCGTGCAATTTTGTCAATTTCATCGATGTAGACAATGCCCCGCCTGGCTTTTTCCACATCGTAATCCGCGTTTTGAAGCAGGGAAAGAATAATATTTTCAACATCTTCGCCCACATAGCCTGCCTCGGTCAGGCTGGTCGCATCGGCAATGGTAAAGGGTACATTGAGAAATCGTGCAAGGGTCTGCGCCAGCAATGTCTTTCCACAGCCGGTGGGTCCAATAAGCAGGATATTACTTTTCTGAAGTTCAACCTCACTGGTTCTGATTGAAGAGTCAAGACGCTTGTAATGATTATAAACAGCAACAGCAAGAATCTTTTTGGCCATATCCTGCTCAATCACGTAATCGTCGAGCATGGTCTTTATATCTTTCGGAATAAGGAGTTGCTCCATACCGTCTATATCTTTTTCTCTTTCCTCTTCAATGATTTCACTGCAGAGCTGTATGCATTCATCACAAATATAAACCGCGGGACCGGCAATCAGTTTCTGCACCTCTTTCTGATTTTTTCCACAAAACGAACAAAAGAGATTGTCATTCATATTCCCTTTTTTCGACATGTTAATCCTCCACCTTTTCTATTTTATCAAGATCATCTCTGTTAACGATAACATGATCGACGACCCCGTATTTTTTGGCCTCTTGGCCGTTCATGAAAAAATCACGATCCGTATCAGACTGTATGTGCGCCAAATCCTTTCCGGTATGGAACACCAGAATCCTGTTCAGAGTATCCTTCATACGAAGGATTTCTTTGGCCTGAATTTCTATATCCGAGGCTTGCCCCTGAAAACCTCCCATGGGCTGATGGATCAAAATCCTTGCGTTTGGAAGGGTATAGCGCTTACCTTTTGTGCCTGCAGTCAATAAAAGCGCACCCATACTGGATGCTTGTCCAATACATACGGTGGCAATATCCGGTTTAATATACTGCATGGTATCGTACACCGCCAAACCTGCAGTCACCAGACCGCCCGGGGAATTGATGTAAAAATTGATATCCTTGTCAGGATCTTCGGATTCGAGGAACAAAAGCTGAGCAATCAAAAGATTCGCAACCTCGTCATCCATGGCCGACCCAAGAAAAATGATTCTGTCTTTGAGAAGCCTGGAATATATATCATAGGCGCGCTCGCCTCTGCTGCTCTGTTCTATAACCATTGGTATCAGTGGCACAAGTCGTCTCCTTTATTATTTTGTATTTTATATTCGCAACAGTTTCGTTCTTTGAAACCGTTGGATTTAAATTTCAGATTGTTTCTCTAAACCGGGCTCTACCTCTTCTATTATACTATTTTTAATAATAAGGTCTATAGCCTGTTTTTCAAGTAGGGTCTGTTTAAATAATTCGAGGGAATCCTTATTCTGACCATAATACTTTTTTATTTCTTCAACCGGTTGTTTAAAGCCTTGGGCCATGTCATTAAACGCCTTTTCTAATTCTTCATCAGACAGGGTCATATTTTCCTGCTCGACAATCTTATCTAAAATCAAATGCCGTCTTACTTTCTTTTCCGCCAGTTTACGATGTTGTTCCAAAAGCATTTCTCTGGTCAGTCCCTGATCTTCCATTGACCTATTATGATACGCCAACGTGCGTTCAACCTCTTCAATAATCCGTTCCAGTTCATAGTCGACCATTGAATCCGGCAACTCGAATTCTGTTTTTGAGATCAGGTTCTTAAAAATTTGCTCATTCATCTCCTGCTCTGCTCTCTTGACGTAACCTTCTTCCAAGTTCTTGGTTATGGCCTCCTTGAGGTTGTCTAATGTTTCGTACTGCCCAAAATTTTTCGCAAACTCGTCATCAATCTCCGGAAGCACCTCTTCCCTGATCTCATGAAGCGTTACCTGGAACGTTATTTCCTGGTTGGCCAGCTTTGCATTATGATAATCTTCCGGAAACTTTACTTTTATTTCCCGGTTATCCCCCGCCTTCATCCCGATCAACTGATCGTCAAATTCCTTTAAAATATGCCCCTCGCCAACTTTCATGATTTGGTTTTCGGTTTTCTGGGTTTCGGCAAAGGGTTTTCCGTCTTTAAATCCTTCATAATCCATCAGAACAAAATCGTTTTCCCGGACCCCTCGATCTTCTGCTACGGGGTTTTGTTTTGCCAAATTTTTCTGGAGCATTTTAAGTTGTGCATCCATTTCTTCCGGCGTAGCATGGCAGAGATTTTTTTTAAGGGTTAAGTTTTTGAAATCGATGTCCTGGATTTTGGGTTTTATCTCCACGGTGACAGCATATGAATAAGGCCCCTTTTCATTGAGCCCGGGCGGATCAATTTCCGGCTTTGCCACAATATCGAGATCGGCTTCCTTGAGCGCCTCGATAAAAGAATCCTGAATGAGCTTGGAAGATACATCCTTTTGCACATCTTTTTTAAACAACTGTTCCAAAACCGAATGAGGTGCCTTACCCGGGCGAAACCCTTTTATTTTAGCGGTTTTTTTTAGCTTTTTGTAGGCATCGTTCAGTTCACGAACAACCGTTTCTTCAGGAATCTCAACATTCATTATCTTTTTTACACTGCTCAAATTCTCTACGGTAACTTTCATAAAAATCCTTTCTAACAAGTTATTATAAATTAAAAAAACTGGTGCGAGAGGGGAGACTTGAACTCCCATTCTGTTGCCAGAGCTGGATCCTAAGTCCAGTGCGTCTACCAGTTCCGCCACTCTCGCAACTTAATACGGTGTTTATCTGTCGGGACCTTAACCGCCAACCTGTTTTTTTCAGGTTAAAAAGAACGGGGTTAATAGAACGGCAAACTATAACTTGACAATATATTTAAATATACTAAATCTCAACGGAATACGGATAAAAATTATAATATCAAAACCGGTGCGTGTCAAGTAAAGCAACAAAAGGGTCTCCTATGTCAGCAGGTTATCATCCATTTTTTATAAAACCATATTGCCTTTTAATTGGTTTAGGGATCATTCTTATATGCTCCCAAGCATTACAGGCAGCCCCTAAAAAACCGATCTTTGCACAGAAGAAAAATACCATTGTGTTGGATCCGGGGCATGGAGGACATGACGCCGGGGCCTCGGGTCCTCAAGGAACTTTTGAAAAAAGTGTGACTCTGGAACTGGCCAGAACCGTGGCCGCGGAATTGGAGAATACGTACCGCGTCATTCTTACCAGAACCGATGACTATTTTATAAACATTCCTACCCGAACCTCCATGGCCAACCATGAAAAAGCAGACCTTTTCATCAGCATCCATGCCGGCGGAAGCTTTCTTCATCAGGCAAGGGGCATAACCTTTTATTTTTTTAATGAAATATCGGAATCGGTGTTAACACCCGACACCGATTCCTCTAAACCGTTGGAAACAATTGACCGCCAGTCTGACTGGTCCGACATTCAAAACAGGCATCAAACATCAAGCAAGATTCTTGCCAAATTGTTGCAAAATCGTATCAATGAGCAGTCACTGTTCAAAAAAAGTGAAATTTTAGGTGCGCCGATAAAGGTTCTGGAAGGGGCGGATATGCCCGCAGTGTGCCTGGAAATCGGATATATCACCAATCCGGATGAAGAAAAAGCATTACAAGATATCAGCGTGTTATCTAATATTGCCCAAGGCATCCGAAACGGCATCGATGATTTTTTTGAAAAAAATCGTTAATCATTTTTATGTACTTGCATGCCAAAGAAAAGCATGGTACCTAAAAGCTGCACACAAATTTTAAACGACTTAAATAAATATAATTATATTATACTTTTAGCAAATAGAGTAGATGTTCTGTAGTGCATTCTATTGCTGAGTATGATAATAAAAGAAATTTTTAAAATTTGTTCCCTTCGGGATTACCTCTTTGACCGCATCTTCTGTGTTGCAGGGCGTTTGCAGTAGTTTACTACGGCTGCACACCCTGCGCCTTGAAGCTGCTGCCAAATAGGCAATTGCAGATTTTAGGTAGAAAAAACTGCACATCATCGGGGCGTGGCGCAGCCTGGCAGCGCGCCTGCTTTGGGAGCAGGAAGTCGGAGGTTCAAATCCTCTCGCCCCGACCAGCCTTCGCTTCAATTCAATGATATTGAGGAGTTTTTTAGCTATTTGTGTAATGAATTGAAGCTACGGCTCGGCACGCCAAGTTCTTCATGATCTATTGAATTGAAGCGAAGGCTGCCGCGCCGAAGCCTGTGGCGAAGGCGGGCACAATTTACCTTTAATACTTGAAACTACGGCTCGGCACGCCTCTTTATCACGATGCAATTTTTCGATTGAAGTCGGATGTATCGCGACGAAATTTCCTAAATGAAGTCGGATGTATCGCGACGAAATTTCCTAAATGAAGTCGGATGTATCGCGACGAAATTCCCTAAATGAAGTCGGATGTATCGCGACGAAATTTCCTAAATGAAGTCGGATGTATCGCGAC
>CAZIIV010000014.1:0-1356 GCA_964539365.1 uncultured Desulfobacteraceae bacterium
AATGGAGGATTTCTTGTCTCAAAATCTTTAATCGGAGGGAAAAATGAAAGTGTTGTTTATCATCTCCACCGAAGACGGCGAAACCATTTTTAATGCCATGCGGCTTGCAAACGTCGGCGTAAAAAAAGGAGACGAGGTCAGCGTGTTCATGCTCGGCAAAGGGGTTCTTTTCGAACGGGCCGGCAGTGAGCAGTTCGATGTCATGGGTCAAATCAATCAGTTTGAGGGTGATTTTTATGTCTGAGGGGTCTGTATGAAATCCCACGGTCTGGAGGGATCAAGCAGTTGCCCTATCGGCTGGATGGATGATTTATACGAAATTGCCATGGAGGCCGATAAAATTCTGACTTTTTGAAGATATTGCGTATGGTTTTTAGTGGATCGATTTGATAACAAGCGGCGGCCTGTATTATGGTATGGGCCGCCTTATTTGTTTGAGTATCGGCGGAGTGAGACCGCTGTTCATCGTAACATGATATTTGAATATTTTCGAGCGGAAACTGACACAGTCATTAGTTTTGGCGCTTTCCTTGGCGTCTTCGCCATTCTGTCAACAGCGAAACACCTTTTTCCCTGGCAACGCCAAGGAGATGCTCCGTTCACGGATAGTAGCCCAACGCCATGACCGCGGCCAACTTGATCAGATGGGATGTTTTTTCATCAAGTACTCCTTCAGCCTCGACTGATTTGTGAAAATCAGTAAATATCTTTCGTTGATTTTCGGATAACATGGATGTCTCCTTATTTTTTTGTTTGGATAGATGACCGGGCAGTTAATACCGGAATCTGATACGAAAATTAATGAAATGACCGATATTTTCTGAAAGCGGAAAGCGGAAAGGGACTCTTATCAATCAATGACAATGGCAGCAAAAAGCTATACACCCATCAAGGCCAAGGCAGCACTCCGAAAGGAGCGCTGAACGGCGCGATATACTTCCTCGAAGTGGGGCAACTCGACCATTTGGTTTGACAGCCGTATTTGCCACAGTTTTTTTAAACGCGCTTCCTTTTGGCCGAAATCCTTGCCCATACCTTCCAGGCCTTTCCCCCGGAATTCAAGTTTTTTCCTGATTTCCGGGACAAGAGCGGACAGATCCATATTCTCTAATTCAGTAAGATACCAGACATCATAAAGATCGCGAGGTTCGTTACGGGCGCGGTCGGTCAAGGCGACTACCTTTTCCACTAAAATTTCTTCCAAAGAATAGACCTGGATGAAGGCATCGTCTGGCAGGTCGTTATATTCCTTATAACCCTTCAGCACAGGTTTTTCTTCTATAGGCAGGACAATTCTCTCGTCAATGGTGATATCCACTTTCACCTCCTTTACTGTTGTGCCGGGCAGAGGGCCTT
>CAZIIV010000014.1:1456-34232 GCA_964539365.1 uncultured Desulfobacteraceae bacterium
CCTTTAAAGACAAGACTGTTGCGAAGCCCCGAGCCGGATAGTCCAACCAGAAACCAGGCTATACAGTAGTCACATTCTAGTACAGCTCCCGGGATACGGCGTCCTCCCTCTTTGGCGAGACGGTTTGAAAGTAAGGAAATATTTCTTTGAGGGATCATTAATCAGGTCCTTATCAGGGTCTTGATCTCTTCTGGGCTTACATTAAGCCTCAACCGCCAGCGAGAGATGATTTTGCCTTCAACCGGCAGGGTTGGGTCAAGGAGTACATAAGTAGATGTAAGTTTTCGGCGCAGCAGTTCCAATTGGCCGGTTTCTTGCATTTCGAACATCTCAAGCAGGTAGCCGAGGCGTCGATAGACTGCGCCTATATCCAGCATCAGGGCATACGCCACCAGCTTTTTGATGTCCATGTCCTGCCGTCGCATCCAGAATCCCTTGGCAATCTCGCTAAAACCGCCGCAGTATCCAGGCTGCCTGAGACCATCAATCACGGTCCTCTCAGGGTCGCTGACCCTAATTTTACGGGCCTTGGTCACCCAGTGATCCATTGCACCGAAAAAATGTTCCGGTTTACAGCGCACGAAACGAAACTCAGTGCCAAGCACGGAACAGGTCCTGATTGTCTGCATGGTTGTCGTATACACCACGAGCTGTGGCTGAGTGACCATTTGGTTTATATCCATGGCCGAGGCATGAGATATAAAGTAGTCGGCACCACCGACAATCTCACTAGCCACCACATACGGATCGCCCAGGTAAACACGCTCATGACCGAGTTCCGACGGCACCAGGATGAACAGACCTGGCTTCAGACGAGTGGCCAGTCCCCTATCAACAAGTCGCATCGTGACCCCTCGTGCCGATTTGGAATTCAATCCGGTTATCGCTTCTACGTCCCGGTTGGAAAAGATCGTTTTTTGCCGATCGTACAGCTCGGCAACCAGAAAAGCTAATCGGGGCCCCAGAGTTTTTAATTGTTTATTATTTTTCATTTGCAATACACCCTATTTTTTAAAGCTTATTGTATACAAATTATAAATTGTCAAATTAAAATTATATTATAAATGGAATTCGTTCGATAAAATGGGGCATATTGTGTTTAAAATATAACAACAAAAACTCAATTTAGGGAATGCCTAAAAAATTGTGCATCGATGCACAGGCTGCTGTGCAATTTCGCTGGCCCGCGCAAAGCGGATTAATACCGCTTTTGAGACAATTTGTATATGGACGATAATTATCTCCCAACATATGGTGTTTTCCCTGGCAACGCTTTATGTTCGGTCATTTTGGCATGGGTATTGCGATGAAATAGGGCTTTGGGCAGTATTTCAGAAAGGTGGCGATATACATGCCGGCACCTGTTTACCGGCAGCGTGATCCCCAAAGCACGCCATATTACCAATGCATTGAGGACCATTTCGAAGCGTTTGAACAGGTCTACGAGGACCGGTTTAAGCGGCAATATGGATTTTACCGCCCGTATGTCAAGCAGGTGATTTGCCGTTATCTGGACTGCGGGATTCTACATAATGGTTTTGCCCCCGTGCGATGCGAAGACTGTGGACACGAGTATCTCCTGGCATTTTTCTGCAAGCGTCGCCATTTTTGTCCATCTTGCCACCAGAAACGGGTGGTGGAATTCGGTGAATGGTTGTGTCAGGAGGTCATAAAAGCGGTTCCCCACCGGCATGCGGTGCTGAGCATTCCCAAGATATTACGGCGCTACTTTTTGTATGATCGCAAGCTGCTTTCTGAATTAAGCCGCTGCGGTTGGCCTCGGGCTCGGAGAGGAAGCGCTTAAGCTGTATTTCAAAAAGGCCGCCATGTGCTCCCACGTTCCCAACAAAGGAGAGCAGATGGCTCGTTATTATGGTTATTATAGCAACGTGGTGCGCGGGAAACGAAAAAAGTCCTTTACCGATGATCAAATTCGTTATATGCTGGAACTGGAACTAGCCGATAAGGCTTTTCGGCGAAATTGGGCACGATTGATACAAAAAATTTACAAAGTCGATCCCCTCGTATGTTCAAAGTGTTCCGGTGCTATGCGGGTCATCGCTTTCATAGAAAATGAGGATGTGATTAAAAAGATCCTCAAGCACCTGGACCTGTGGGATGTAAAGCGCAAGCCGCGCCCGACAGCAAACTCTCCGCCAATTGATGTATTCCCGGCATATGACCCGTCGCCGGCACCCACCGCCGCCGACTATCTTACCGATCCGGACTACCCGGTTGAGGCCTATTTTTAGCAGCCAAGAACGTAAACTTACAGGCTTGCCGGGACGAAACCTGGCGAAGACCGGTTTCCTGTGTGCAAATTTTGGGCAAAAATGTCTTCTTGACATAATGCCTATTGTCGGTCATATAAATTCTATGAATGGATTGTTCCGTATGCCGGTTGATGTGTATATCTGATCGTACTATATATTGGGATTCAGCTTGCCGCGGCACACAACCTTAATTTTTTCTATTTTTAACGCTTGAAAGCAAGTTCTTATCACTTCACTATCACTATCACTGACGGATGAAGACCATGGGGGAAAAGGCCCGTGAATATGCTCGGACCCGGTCATTTGAAAATAGTTTTCTCGACTTCTGGAACCTCTATACCGAGCGGAGGGATGATGGCTGATTGGACGGCAGGATTGTATCAAGGAAAAATCGTCACCGCCCTGGTGATCTGTTGCTGCGCGCTGGTATTGCTTTTTCCGTCTCGATCTCCCGCCTCTGCCGGCGCGTCGGATCAAATAAAATCCACGGCATCTCCTGTTGAAGAAAAGCCCGGTTTTGCGGCAGTGCTTCGGCGGTTTCCCCGGATTAAAACCATTGTCCGGGCGGCCTTCGACTCTCCGGTTGATTTTGGTACCCTGCTCGCCCTTCAGGATGCCGGGCTGCGGCCTGTCAATCGCGACTGGATATCGATCATGGGCAGGCGGGAGGCGATATTCTCCGTTCGCGCTGTCAGACTTGAAGAAATCGAAAGGGGCCCCCTGGCAGACGCCGTCCAACCCCTGGAAATTTTTTTTCTCCACGGCTTTTACCGGATCAATTTTAAAGTGGTCGATCCCGAGGCGAAGGGGCCGCTCAAATTCTCCGTGGCCAGCCCCCGAGACGGTTTCGGCAAAAAGATCATACAGATTAAAGAACGGATACGGCCCGACATGCCTTATAAAATACGAACCGACGCCTCCGGAAACCGTTGGGTAGACGTTGCCTGCACCGATACCGAAAAAGGAAGCCCGGTCCGTTTTGATTTTTATTTTACCTATCTGGTGGATGTACAGCGGCTGCTGGAGCATGCCCTGCCCATGGCGGGCCGGCAAGCGGCATTGAGTGAGGACGCAGTGTCGCCCGACGGCCGCAGTCCCGGACCGGCATCGGAATTTCTTAAATCGTCCGACAAAATTAAAGCAGACGCCGCCGTGATCAAGAAGATCGCGCAACAGGAAATCGGCGGCCGGGCGGATTTTCCGGTCGAGACATACTGGCGTCTTCATGACTTTACGAAGAAGGAAATTACATATGATAAGGCAAAAAGAGCGGCCTTTTTCAGCGGGCGGAAGGTTTACCGCGCCATGGAGGAGATGTACCAACCGGCAACGGAAACCTTGCGCAGCCGTGTAGGCGCCTGTCCAGACACGTCCATCCTGGAAGCCGCTCTTTTACGGACGGCGGGAATTCCTGCCAGAACCGCCGGGAGGTGGGGACATTTTTACCCCGAGCTGTATATTCCGAAAAAAGGCTGGCTTTCGCCTTCGGTCACACCGACCGGGATTCCCCTTATACGGGACAATAATCACCAACATCTGCCGTTCGTCCGATGGTCTCCGCAGGTCTCCGTGCGGATCACGGCCTGGTGGGGCCAGGTTCGGATAGAGGCAATGGAATAAGGAGGATTGTTTTGTTACAGTTGTTGCAGGGAACGCACTATCTATTATTGTCGAAAGAGCCGGAAGCAGAGCAGTTGTTTGCCGGTTATCCCTTCAAGGATTACCAACTTAATCAGATGGAAATCCCCAAAGCAAAGATGTGCAGTATGCTTGCCCGCGATTTACGGGACAATCCGACACGCACGTTGATTTCGAAGCAAAACGGCCTGCTCAATGGCATTGTTGCCATCAGAACACTCCCCTGGATTTCAAGGATAATCGAGGCCCGGGCGGCATCCATTACCCATTTCCTGGCAACAAACCAGGCCCCTTCCATTCTCGGGCGGATGCTGAAGGAACTGTTATCCCGGGAAACGGATCTGGATTTCATCGACTGCCGGGTTGCCAACGGCGATATCGGTGCCATTCATATTCTGGAAAAGGCCGGGTTCCGGTTTGCGGGGAATGATGTTTTCATGGCTAGGCGGATGAATACATATCGGCGGCAGGCCGGAGAGACGACACCTACATGTCGCTCCTTAAAGGGGAATGACTGGCCCCGGGTGATGGAGCTGGCCCGCAAGGTACATGTTCATAACCGGTTCATGAATGACCCCCGTATTTCACGGGAAAAGGCCAGCCGGATATTCACCCGGTATATTGCGGAATTCGGATGCCGTAACCCCTACCATGGGCTGGTGCACCAGGAAAACGGCCGTGTAACAGGGTTTATTTTTTATAAATGGAATCAACGGCTTTACGAGGTCACAGGTAAAAGATACGCCAGTCTGGACTTCATCGGTGTCGATCCCGAAGCGCAATGCAGGGGAATCGGCCATTTACTGAATACCGCGGCCCTCAACCATCTGGCCGCTCAAGGAGCCGACCACGTGAGCGTGCGGACACTTGGCAACAATTACCCGGCTATGAGAATTTTATACAAGTCCGGGTTTAAGATATCTTCATCAGATTTCCATTTTCACTACTGGTGGAATTCGTGAATTGAATCCGGTAATAGTTACAAGAAGGAGGAGAACCATGAAATGTCCCGTGTGCAAGGAAGTAAACCTGGTGATGGCCGACCGCCAGGGTATTGAAATCGATTATTGCCCCGAATGCCGGGGTTCTGGCTGGACCGCGGAGAGCTGGATAAGCTCATCGAACGCTCCGCCCCTCAGGCGTCACCGCGGGAACAAGAAGCCCGCCGCGCCCCTTCTTTCAGCCATGAAAGGGCGGATATCACCATAAAAAGAAAAAACATAAGTCCCTGCTGGGGGAGCTGTTTGATTTTTAACCATGGGTTTTTTTAAAAATTCGTTCATTCTGATTTTTATCCTGATGCTGCTTTTTTCCGCAGCCGGATGTGAAAACACGGATATCGGCATGGCCACGCAGACAAGCATAGATGCGGTGCGGGCGGCGGAATAATGATGAACAGGCAACTCAAACGACCGGGCATCCATCCCTTGTGCAGCGCATAAACGCCTGGCTTCAGGAACTTTGGCCATCTGAACCCCGGCGTTTATGCGCTGCCCGAACAACAGCAGCCCGGAAGATATTCACTCCGAGAGCTTTAAGCGTTGCGCAATAGCGAACAGCTTTCAGGCCTCGTACCCGAAGACGCTTAACACCGGTTCTTCTATCGTACTCGGACATGGTGGCTTCCACTCCCGCCCGCCATCTATAGCGATCTCTGAAGTGATCAGATATCTCGTACAGTCTGCGTTTTGCCATGCGCATCTCTTTATCGGTAAAGCGAAGGTAGTAATACTTCTTTCCCTTTTTTACCGGACACCTGCTGCGCAAAGGACAGTTCTGACAATGATCAGCACTAAAACCGATGCTGGTTCTTTTGCGGTGTTTCACCTTGGCCGGGGCATTGCCCTGCGGACAGGCAATTATTGCACCTTCTGCTGAAAATTGAAAATCCAATAGACTTAATTTCTCTTTATCAGTACAACCCATGGCAGGCGCAATCAGCTCGATACCATGTTGTTGCGAGATTTCGCAATTATCGTCACTGCCGTAAAGTGAATCCGCCATCAGCTCATTGGGCTTAAGCTCCTGCTGTTCGAGGGATTCAATGGCCGGAACAATCGCATTGCCATCACTTTCATGTGCGGGCTCAACTTCAATATGGGTGATCAGATTCAGGGATTGCTTCTTTTCCGCTTCAACGTCAAAAAAGGTTTCCATAACCTGAACCTGATAATCTTGCCCTTTGTGGCCGCTGTAGCTTGCATCCGGATCAGAGGGGTTCTGAAGTGAATCAGAAGGGATCTCCTTGTTCTGCTTCAGTTCAATCGGGTTGTCTTTGTCATCGGTAAGCCGGCAGTGCTCATTTAAAACTCTTTCCAGCAGCTGGTAGCTGTACATGCTCGTTACATCAGGGTATCCCTTAAATTGCTGTACCAAATCAAAAAGATCCCGGCTGACTTGAGAAAGGGTCTTTTGGGATTCAGACGGCTTGACCTTGGCAAAAAAGATCAATGGCCTCCGGCTCCGCTTCCAGCCCGTAGGGCTTCCAGGCCGGAGGGTAGAGCTTACGCCTCGGAGAGCAAACCTTGCCCGGTATACTTGTCCGCCGATGTTTGTGGCGGGTTATCCGTGCATCTTTCTCCTAGGAAAGGATGTTCAAAGTGTTCCGGTGCTATGCGGGTCATCGCTTTCATAGAAAATGAGGATGTGATTAAAAAGATCCTCAAGCACCTGGACCTGTGGGATGTAAAGCGCAAGCCGCGCCCGACAGCAAACTCTCCGCCAATTGATGTATTCCCGGCATATGACCCGTCGCCGGCACCCACCGCCGCCGACTATCTTACCGATCCGGACTACCCGGTTGAGGCCTATTTTTAGCAGCCAAGAACGTAAACTTACAGGCTTGCCGGGACGAAACCTGGCGAAGACCGGTTTCCTGTGTCCAAATTTGAGGGCATTTCAGCATGTTTGCCAAAAATTTCCTCTTGACATAATGCCTGCTTATCAGTCATACAAATTCTATCAGTGGATGTTCAGTATGCTGCTTGATGGGTGAAATCTGACCATACTAAATATTGGGGTAAACGCTGTTGCATCACACAACTTTAAATTTCCCCTGATTTTGTTTCCAAAAGGGAATTCTTATCAACTCGTAACATGATATTTGAATATTTTCGAACGGAAACTGACACAGTCATTCGTTTTGGCGCTTTTCTTGGCGTCTTCGCCATTCTGTCAACAGCGGAGCTTTTCACACCCCGAAGGCGGCTGACAATTTCCAAAAGCCGGCGCTGGTTCGCCAACCTGACCATCGTCGCTTTGAACCCTTTATCGGTCGCGTTGATTTATCCTGTTCTACCCGTCGGGGTGGCCCTGCTCGCCTCTGAGAAAAGTTGGGGACTGCTCAATCAATTGGCCTTGCCCTATTGGCTTAAGGTCTTCATCGGCGTGGTGGCGCTGGATTTCGTGGTTTATGCCCAGCACGTCCTGCATCACGCCATCCCGGTGCTTTGGCGGCTGCACATGGTGCATCACGCAGACCTTGACTTCGATATGACCACCGGGCTTCGGTTTCATCCTGTCGAAATCATTGTATCCATGGCCATCAAGTTGTCGGCCGTGGCCGCGCTCGGCGCACCGCCTTTGGCCGTGCTGATTTTCGAAGTGCTCCTGAACGCCACATCCATGTTCAACCACAGCAACATCCGCCTCCCGGAAAAAGTGGACCGGATACTCCGGCTGCTCGTGGTAACGCCCGATATGCACCGGGTCCACCATTCGGTCATCATCCGCGAGACGAACAGCAATTACGGGTTCAACCTGCCCTGGTGGGACCGGCTGTTGGGCACCTACAAGGATCAACCTGCCAAGGGACACACGGATATGGTGATTGGCCTTTCCCAATACCGCGACCCAAAAAAGCTTTCCCTGCCGCATCTCCTGATCCTGCCGTTCGTGGGTGACCCCGGCCGGGTGCCCATCAACCGGCATTGATGTACGCGGCCGATTCAACCGCCGGCAGGACGAACGTCAAACAACTGCTCTGGGAAAGGCACTTGTTCAGCGCGTCCAACGCATACTCGTATTCTTCGTCGCGCAGCCTTGACCGCCATTTGCGGTGAAAGGTCGATGCCATGGGTGATGCCGAGAGTTTCTGCAAAACGACCGGTGCCGACTGTGGGGGGTCATATAGATTGATCACTATATATACAAGGGTTTGTGGGTTGGTTTCTTACGACTTGCTTATGAATTTTGGTGAATTACAGTAATTATATCAAAGAGTTATAGGCATGGTTGGCGAATGAAGCTTTAATTGTTTTGTGAAAAAAGTGATCAATCTATATGACCCCCCACAATGTACAGAAAAAGCGGATTTTCAGGAGAACGGAGAACTCCGAAGGAAATGTCTGGGAAGCTGCAACTCTTTAAAATTGCTATTATTAGAAAAACCAGCGTTGCGGAATGCCGTCAGTACCCACCCCTGCTGATGGACATAATCTGCGGGCAGTGATTCAGCGGCTCCTCGGGCCGCATCGAGGAGGTTCCCGTCCACCTCCATATCTTCCGCCCAGGTCACAATCTGCTCATACAGATTTCGGGCGTCGCACCCCTGGCGGACGGCATGGGCAATCGCCATCGTGAATAATGTGTTGGCCTACTGCCCTTCGTGGATTTCATCACAGAGGTGAGGCCGTTGGCACCGGCGATCTGTTCGGCAATCTCCGGTCGAGTCGCACTTCTGGCGGCATCCACCGGATATTTACCGGTACGAGGGGCGAGGTGTCGGGATGGGATTCAGGAGATGATATAGATCAGACAATCCATCTGCGCTTGATGTTCCATAGGCTGGCGACAAACAGAAAAACGCAGAAAGCGGAGAGCAGGGCCAGGTCCAGGGCAAACGGCATGGTGTGTGCGCCGTGCACGGCCCCGTGGAGGACGTCGGCCCCGTAGGTCAAGGGGAAGGCGTAAGACAAGGGTTTAAGAAAAACGGGAAGTTTTTCAATGGGGAAAAAGAGCCCGCACAGAAAGATCATGGGGAAGCGGAAGAAGTTGGAAAAGGTTTGCGCCTCGAACACCTCGCTCACCGCCACGGCGATGAACAGGCCCAGAAAGGTTGAGGCCACGGCGATCATGATAACGGCAGGCACGAAAACGCGCCAGGCGACCGAAGACAGATCGGCCAGAAAAGCGGCCATGATGACCGGCACGAAGGCGTTGGCCACACCGAACAGGATGGCCCCGCTGGTCTTGGCCAGCATCAGCAATTCAAAGGGTATGGGCGCAAGTAACAGACGTTCGAAGGAGCGGTTTTTTTTTTCGAAGGTTACCGTCACCGCCAGCATCGATGTGGTCCCGAACAGAATGGAGATAGCCACCACGCCCGGCAGCAACCCCATGATGCTGTCCAGCCCGCTGCCGGACTTAATGAAGAACATGCCCGTCCACGCCAGAGGGAAAATCAGCCCCCAACTGACGTTCGGCGGCTTCAGGTAATAGGTCCGCATGTCCTTGACCAGAATGTTCCAGAAGGCGATCCATAATTTCATTATCCGCCCCCTTTCTTCTCCTTTTCTTTGCGCATGGCGTCCGCCTCGATACCGGTTATGTTTACGAAAATGTCCTCAAGGGACGGTCGCACGCGCCGCGCTTCGGTGACCTCGGCTCCATTGTCTTCAAGAAAGCGGACCAAGGGGCCGACCTGGACGGGTTCTCCGGATTCCACCCGAATGAAGCTGCCGTTCGATACCGTAAAGGTAAGTTCCGGAAAGGCTTCAGCGAGCTTGTTGTGAATGCCGTTCGGCATTTTAGCGCAGGCAATCCGCATCACATGTTTTTCCCTGATCGGTTGAACCAGTTGCTCCACCGTGTCGATTCGAACGATACGCCCGGACACGATGAACGCGATGCGGTCGCAGAGCCGCTCGGCTTCTTCGATGTAATGGGTGGTCAGGAAGATGGTGGTCCCTTCCCGGTGCAGGTTTGCGATCAGCTGCCGCAATTTCCGGGCGCTGGCCACATCGATACCCGTAGTGGGCTCGTCCAAAAAAAGGATGGACGGCCTGTGTATGATGCCAGCGGCGATGGTGAGCTTGCGCTTCATGCCTTTTGAATAGCCGGCGAACTTGCGATCCGCCGCCGGGGTCAAATCGAAAGCGTCCAGAAGCTCATGGGCCCTGGCTTGTCTTTCGGCTTTGCGCATACCGTACAGCGCCGCGCAGAAGCACAGGTTGTCGAAACCGGTGAGTTCCGGATACAGGTTGCTTTCGTCCGGGACCACGCCGACCAGATGCTGGGCCGCCCTGGGATTGGCCGTGCAGTCGATGCCGCCGATCCAGATCGTCCCTGAATCCGGCCGCGCCAGCCCCGTGAGCATGTTAATGGTTGTGGTCTTGCCGGCCCCGTTGGGGCCGAGAAAACCGAACAGCTCGCCTTGCCGGACACTGAAGGATATTCCTGCAACCGCCTCGACCTTTTCGAAATGCTTTGTCATATTCTCTACATAAATAGAGTCGCTCATTTTTTTCACACCGTAATGATATACGTCCCCTGATCCGACCGCCACTCTCGATGAATTAACCCCTTTGATTCCATGGCTTTCATGACGCTGGCTAAGTCCGCGAGGTCGTCCGGCAATGCATCTATGATTTCGCTTTGCATCATCGGCCCTCCGTGTTGGCGCGGCATGGAGAGAATTTCGCTTTCCGAATATTCCAGCTCTTTTCTTTCTATCGGTGTCAAACCGTCGGATGCCATCCTTTTTCTGTGGATCAACCAAATAACGCCGACGATCACGATAATGAAGGCAAGGATAAGCCCCCCGATCCCACAAGGATCAAACGTTGAAATTGTGTTGTGCGCATGTCCCATAATTACACTCTCTTTCGCACCCTGGTCGACCTCGCCATAACAATTTCTATACAGTTAGTTTGTCCCATTTAAGAAGCTGGGCCACGACCATTCCGGCGATGAAGCCGGCCGCCAGATTGGAAGCCAGGGTGATGCCCAGGATCAGTGTGGCGACGAAATAATCTTTACGATCTTTCAGGTCCATGATGGTGAGCGTCAACTGGGAGCCCGCGAACACCAGCAGAACGCCCAAAATGGACATGGGCAGCAGATTGAAAAGCCCGACGATATCGTCGCCCAGAAGCACCGCCAGCGCTAAAAAGAGCACCCCGATCATCACGTTGGAGCCGGCGGTTCGCGCACCGAAGCGATAATGGGCCGCCAGCCCTCCGGCCCCGTGACACAGCGGCATACCGCCCAGAAAAAAACTGAAGAAATTGGCCAGGGCCATGCTCACGCAGGCTTTGCGATTGGTGACCTTGGCCGACCGGTCCCCGAAATACTCCTTGGAAAGATCCGTGTAGGCCAGCACCGCGTTGCCAAGCGTCATCGGCAGTTGAGGCAGCACCAGGGCGAACAGGGCAAAGGTGAAATCGGCCTTTCCCGGAAACCCGAACGGAAGCATTTGGGGAAGGTTGAAGCCGAACCCGCCGCTGCTCAAATCGAACCTGGCGCCGAAAACCAGGCCTGCAGCGAGTCCCCCCGCCACAACAATCAATCCGGCCGGGAATCTTTTGTTGTCCAGCAACAGCAGGGTGACGATGGCGGCAACGGCACCGATCACCAGACTGATGGGGAGTGCCCCGATGGACTGAATAGAGAGATGAGGCTCCACCGCCTGCTGGAGCGCCTGATATTTTGAGGTCCCGATCATGAACTTGACGCCGCCGGCAATCAGCAGTGCGCCCGTGGACAGCTGCACCCCGCGGATCACGGAATTTGGGGTGAACTTCCGGATAATGTCGATGGCACCGGTGAGCCCGATGATCAACAAAAACACACCCATGAGGAGCGACGAGGCTAGAATCTGATCGGCGCTCATGGCGGTGGCGATGGCGTAGGCCCCGATGACCTTCATCGGTTGAACCGGCACGGTAATCCCGAAATACACCCCTGAAACAATATAGAAGACGCCGATGCTCAGAAAAAGTCCCAGTGCGCTGAGACCGTTGAACAGGACCATGGCGATGGCAATGGGCAGCAAGGTGCCCAGATCGCCTAGTGACCCGGCGAGCTCCATTCGATCAAATTTGAAGCATTTGGACATGGATCCTCCTTATTGGCTGAGAAAAGCCTGATGGAGCAGTTTTGTGCACAACACAAAAAGAATGAGACTGAAGATGATGCGAATGCTTTTTCCCTTAAGCCGAGTACTCATGATTCTTGCTCCAGCCTGGCCTCCGGCAAAAGAAGCCACGGAGGCGGGCAGGATAAACATCCAATTAATTTCTTCCATGGTAGCATAACCCAGGAAACCTGTCAGTGAAGAGAAGCACACGATAAAGGTCGATGATGCTGCGGCGATTTTAGTGGGCGTTTTGAGCACATAGATGAGAAGGGGCACGATAAATACGCCGCCACCGATACCCAGCAGACCGCCCATAAAACCAATACAGGCGCCGACACCGATTCCGGCAATGATCTTTTTGGACGATTCCATACCGAGAGCTTCTATTTCACCCGACGGCGACATCAGCATGCGGGCTCCTGCCATGGCCAATACAATAGCCATAATGACCAAAAACGGCTTCAGATCAATGCGTACGTTTAAATACGACCCGATTGGAGCCGCTAAACCCGATGAGATGATCAATGGGATGGAGAGTGAAAAATCCACCATCTTTTTTCGTGAATAAGAATATGCTGCTGAAGCGGCAGCAATAAGATTCAGAAACAACGAGGCAGATGCAGCATTGGATTTTGCAAACCCTAGGATCACAAAAAGTGGAGAAAATATAAGGCCCCCTCCGAGGCCGACCATCGTCAGCAGTAATGAAATTAAGAAAATGGCTGCCACGAGAAATACCGTGAAATTCATGCAAACCCCATCCACGCTCCTGAGCGATTCATAAAAAACGGTTAGAAAATGTCCGTTTAAGCCTGTCCACCCTTATCCTTTTGGGCTGGATGTTTTTCTTTGAGGCAAGGATGGTCTTGCACGCTTCCATGATACTCCCGTATCTGCTCGGGAGAGCAATTCTCCGGTGCTTTTTGAAGTTTTTCCGGGTGTTGACAGCAGCAAGTACTTTCACACATGACAAACTTCCTTGTTTAAGTTACCGCGCAGGCACTTTTTTGATGATTAAAAAAAGAGAAAGCCTCCGCTATTTCATTTCAAGCAGTTGTTTGGCTGATTCGTTCCATTCAGTCAAGGTTTTGGGATTCACCCGGTAATGGACAAAGTAGCCCTGCTTGTCCGCAATTACGATGTCCGCGTCACGCAGAACGCGAAGGTGCTGTGAAACCGCCGCGGGTGTTATCTCCAAAGCGTGGGCCAAGGCATTTACACATAATGAGCGGCTCTTCAACAGGTCGATCATACGAACCCGCGTACTCACGGAAAGCACCTTGAAGATGCGGGCCTGTTTTTCAGAATCGGTCACGGCATCCCCTTTGATTAAGTAACCACGCAGATACTTTACATCCTCGCCGACAACCATGTCAACATAAAACCACTGATAAATTGGATGAATCAATCCAGCAGGCGCATGTTCACGTGTTCCGCCGATGGAATCCGCAGAACCGTCCCCGGCTCCAGTTCCATGGGGAAAAAGATGTCGTTGTAATCACAGATGATCCACCACAGATCGGCCCGGCCGAGATATTGATGGGCCAACAAGTCCAGCCGGTACAGGTAAACCTTCCCGGCTTCCTCGGGATCATAACGCCCCTGATCCGCCAGCAGGCGGGCCAGCAACAGTGCCATCTCGGAATCGTCGGTCGGTTGGCAGGCAATCGTGTTCCAGGTTCCCCCGTCGGCAAGCTCCCGGACGTCGTTGGGATATTCCCGTCGAATCTGTTCAGGAGTCTGAAATTCAACCAGGCTTCCCAGCGCATCGCCGGCGAGCTGTCCGAGGAGGCAGCCTTGAGATCGTTCCAACATTTCTGCTTGGCGCAACGGTCTAATCATCAGGCCCCCGGTGGGCGGTTGCGTCTTCGTCGACCCAGTCTTCTTCGGTGTAGGACATGCCTTTGCGCCCCGGCACCTTGCGTGTCGGTCCGGCCCGGTAAAATGCGCAGCTTTTCGGGCCGTAACAAAAGGTCTCGAACCGGTATCGTTTCTTGGACGGATTCCAGTGGTCGATGATCATCTCCACCGGCATTCGACAGCCCCAGATACAGGTTGTGCACTTGGCGTCATAAGTCCGGGTGTCCAGACGCCGATGCCCACGGCTGCGATAGGTCTCCAGGCCAGGCGGCACGCCAAGAAACGGCGGACCAGCCGGGGGATCATCCTCAGCGTCTTTCAGTATCTTCAAACCGCTTGCTTTGTAGAATCCGGCCGCCTCGAGCCGCGGATCATGAACGGGAACCGCCTGACCACATGCCTCCATATCTGCACGGAAACGGTGTTTCGCTTGTGCGGCCTTTCCAATGGCGATCATCAATTCGACGGGTTCATCCTCGATTGTCCCTTCAACCCGAAGCACATATCCCAGGTAGCTGTGGCTCCGCTCATCGAAAGACCGCATCAGCCGGATACGGGGCTGGACGGATACAACCCTCCCGGACCATGCAGTTTTTTCCGTGTTCACCTTTGTTCTCATCTAAATCTTCTTTAATTCCTTACCAAATTCACCGGTGAAAAGTTACAGTTTTTTTTATTCTTTCATTTAATTTTAAAAAGAGTCTATAAAATCTCTATCTACTTTTTCTAATTCCTTTAATTTACCATTTTTTAAGCGGTAAAAACTACGGAGGAGACAACCGATGGATCAGGTTCCCTGTGTTCACTGTGGAAAATTTTTTACGCCAAGGAACAGAGAACAAAATTATTGCAAAGCATCCGAATGTCAGAAAGCCAGAAAAGCGGCTTGGCTTTGAAGGCACCCTCACAGCCCTTTCGCATGTTTCGTACCATACCTTGCCTCCTTCATGAGATGGCAGGCTAACATATACCTTATTCCTCTGTCCAGTTTTTGGGGAGTATTATAGTCAAAAACCGGCCCACGAATCCGGAAAATGATATTCTCAGCTTTATTTTATCGATTACCCCGAGTGATTCAATTTGCTTATGGTATGATACGTGCTTATAATATAATAAATATATCTTAAGGTACCTAAAGGTAGATATAGGTCGACAAGTTTAGTGGATCGTTAAAAATTAACAGAAAAACATTATTATTAAAAATAATCAAAATTGATAAAAACACAATATATGGTATCTAAAAGCGAGTTGGGCCGGAATCAACAAAAGAAATGCTATATACAGCATCTTGACATTGTAGCAATATATTGACATTTGTGCTGTTTTTATGTTGTGAAGATTTTAATAGTCCACAAAAATATTAAATATCCATAATTATTCGGTCGATAATAAACTGCACATTATAATAATATTTTAAATTAAAGGGGGGCAACATGGCACAGTTTAAACCGTCTGACTTGGTGCTTAGATGTTATGCGCACCGAGTGAGTGGAGGCAGATGGTTTGGCGTATGTGTAGATCTAAATTTGGCTACTGAAGCTGATTCGCCGGAAGAGCTTAAGAAAAAACTGAATGATATCATTCTCAGTTATCTTGAAAGCATTATAGAAACCGACGATAAAGATTCTATACCTTCTTTACTTTCCAGGCGTGCGCCAATAAATGATTGGTTAAAATATTATTTCATAAAATTACTAATATCGATCCGAAATTTTCCTAATAATTTTACATTTCAAGAGCTAATTCCGTTTCATCTATCTGGTACCTGCTAATGGGCAGTCAATACCCTCCACTTGATCGTGATCAAGTGGAGACCATTCTAAAAAAATTAAACTTCAAAGAAAAAAGGCATAAAAAGAGTAGTCATGCTCAGTGGGAGGGTTATACTAAGGGCCAACGAAGAATTGTTACTGTTGATCATCTAAAAAGCAAAAAAGAAAAATACGGGCATAAACTTCTAAATAAAATGATCCAACAGTCTGGCCTTTCAAAAAAAGAATTTTATTCATATTTATAATATACTATAGTTATCGAATCAACCCGGCATTCGTCTGGGTTTTTTATTTTAAAAGTGCTAAATTGACCTTTACTTCCCATAATCGCAAGCAAAAGCTGGCGCAGTTTTAACCGGCTTTCTATTCAAAGCCCAAGGCGGAAGCCGGAACTCAAAATTTACTTCTTTGACCATGCCTGCAAGATTGATTTTTTTTAGATTAATCGATTTAAATTAGCGATTCAAAAACGGTAGCTAAATACCAAAAAACCGTTTCCTGCTCAGTTGTCAACGGTTTTTTTATTGAAACTATTTCCCGCTTTTTACCTTGATATATATCGGGCCTGTTGGGTATAATGTTGGGTATTAAAAAAGGGCTTAGATAACAGTCTTTCTAAGCCCTCGATTTTTTTGGCTCCCCAGCACGGACTCGAACCGCGGACCCAGTGGTTAACAGCCACTTGCTCTGCCAACTGAGCTACTGGGGATCAATTGGAACCTTGCTATCTAATAAAAAAATAAATTTGAGTCAAGAAAAAATTTGATTAAAAGTATTCTCCAATCCAAAACAAACCTCAAATTTATTTTTCTACAATTTGTATTGTTACGACGTAGAAAAAAATTAAAATTGTGAAATAAATTTCACAGAAATTAGGCGATAGGGTTCATAATATGTGATGATATTAATGGGGTTATAAAATATAATCATTTAGAAACATTATATTTTTATTTAATTTTATCATTTTGGCATGGTTTGTGCTGTAATCATAACGACACATAAAGATATTTTTAAAATCAGTACTATCATAATTAAGTGCCACCCAACTTCAACACCAATAATAAAAACCATAGGATGGCCAAAACCCTTTAAAGGTTATGCTTAAACAGGAAGTTTGAGGTGGCACTTAATTAACAGGCGCTCTGGTACGCGTGTATATCAACGACTCAGTATTATTAAATATTGTAGTTGACTAAAGAAACTGACAATTTTAAAATACTGAAAAAGGAATCGGCGATGGAAATAGATAAAATATCGGAAACGGTCAAAGAGAACTCTTTCAAGCAAGGAAAGATCATAACTGTCATCGGTAGCAAGGGAGCGGTTGGAACAACAACGATTGCCGTAAATCTGGCGGTCAGCCTGGCAGAAAACGAGGATATTCAGTCGGTTGCATTGATTGACGTGAATCCGCTGTTTGGTGATCTACCCCTTTTCCTCGAAAAGAAGGCAAAATATAAATGGAGTGATCTGACCAAGACTATTTCCCGGCTGGATGACACTTTTTTAAAAAATATCCTTTCCGTTGATACTTCGGAAATTTGCGTCCTTTCATCTTCAAGTCGCTTGAGCGACCAAAACGAGATATCTTCTCAAAATATTGAGCATTTACTAATGCTTATGCAAAGAGTGTTTGATTTTATAATTATTGACGCCGGCCAACCCCTGGATGATATTTCTTTTAAGACCCTGGAATTGTCAGACATTATTCTGCTTGTATCGATTTTAAGCCATCCTTGCCTATCGATCACGAACAGGCTTTTAAAAGCAATGCGTGATTTGGGTTTTTCTCCTGATGAAAAAATAAAGATGGTTGTCAATCGTTATTTAAAAAAATCAGATCCTTCCATAGAAGATGCAGAAGCGTCAATTGAAAAAGAAATATTCTGGACCATACCCAATGATTACCAAACAACATCAAACGCCATAAACGAAGGAAAGTCGCTTGCTCAATATGCACCACGAAAAGCCATCACAAAAAGCTTCAGAGAATTGGCCGCTAAGTTGGTCATTGAATCTTGCAAACGTGATCCGTCTCTTTCTTCATATCAACGGGCAATCATGAAAAAGTCAGATAGGCATACTTATGTATATCAGAATGAACTTTTGCTTATCAACCGGCGTCGACGGAAAGGGGATGCGGCTCAACACGGTTCCGGTTCCGGAGCGAAAAGCACGGACCGACGGAGAACAATGAGAGACGGTATTATTATTGTAAAGCATGATCGCAGGCAGTACGATGACCCCAATTATACCGGTCCTGAGAGACGCGGTGGTGTTGATAGAAGAAACGGCAAGGATAGAAGAAAATAGAACGGTTAACGGCCCAAAATTTCCCCTTGTCTACCGGAAAAATCAAACCTAAGATGAACGTTTTAAATTTTAAAAGGGGATCAAACATCTTAATAAGCAATTCCTAATTTGACGTCTCGGAAGTTCTATATTTTATTGAAAAATAAAGGTGTTTTTTAGATTCATATTGGGGCGAAGCCCCTTGTTCATATTATAGGGAGGTTCAATTTGGTGAAAGAGTATTCCATAAGTCCTGATGGTGAAAAATTCCAGTTGCCTGAGCCGGATGACTATACAAGGGAATTCCAACGGCTGAAGAATATCGTACGTGACCAGCGAAACAAGGGTCGTGAAATCGTAGTGGTTATGGGAGTAGGATTTGTCGGCGCTGTAATGGCTGCAGTGGTGGCGGATACGGAAGATGAAAATGGCAATCCTCTCAAATTTGTTATTGGAATGCAGCGGCCGAGCACTCGCAGCTACTGGAAAATTCCTCTGCTGAACCGAGGATTACCTCCTGTACAGGCCGAGGACCCAGAGGTATTGCCGATGATCCACCGCTGCGTTCATGAGAAAGAGACGCTTACGGCTACGTTCACTTACGACGTCCTGAAGCTTGCAGATGTGGTTGTTGTTGATGTTCAGTGTGATTACCTGAAGGAGTCTCTGGGTGATGTGAAAAACGGCCAGGCGGATATGGCCGCATTGGAGAAATCTTTGGAGATTATTGCCGAACATATTCCCCCGGATGCGCTTGTGCTGATCGAGACAACCGTGGCCCCGGGGACCACCGAACAGGTGGCTTATCCTATTATGAGGAAAGTATTTCGCAAGCGCGGGATTAAAATGGATCCTTTGCTGGCCCATAGTTTTGAAAGGGTGATGCCCGGCAGGCATTATGTTGCCAGCATCCGTGATTTTTGGAGGGTTTGCAGCGGAACCAACGAAGAGGCCACCAACCGGGTGGTAAAGTTTCTCGAGGAGGTGATCAATACGGATGAATATCCTCTTACGGTATTAAATCGGCCCATTGAGTCGGAAACGGCAAAAATCGTGGAGAATAGTTTCCGGGCAACAATTTTGGCGTTTCTCGACGAGTGGAGCCTGTTTGCCGAACGAAACGGCATAGACCTTATCAAAGTTCTCGAAGCCATCAGGGTCCGACCCACCCACAGCAACATCATTTTTCCGGGACCCGGCATAGGCGGTTATTGCCTGCCCAAAGACGGCGGGTTGGGGATGTGGGCATACCGACACATCCACGGGTTTGAAGACGACATTTTCAAGATCACCCCTCTGGCGATCAATATCAATGATACCCGGGCATTGCACGTTGCCCAACTTACCCGTGATGCACTTCGGAATATGAGCCGCCCGCTGGCGGCGGCGGAAATTCTGCTTCTTGGAGCCTCTTATCGCGAAGACGTTGGAGACACTCGATACAGCGGCTCTGAATTAATTGTTCGCAGACTTACCGAAATGGGAGCTGAACTCAGGGTACACGACCCCTATGTTCAGCACTGGTGGGAATTTGAAAAGCAGGATACGTATCCTTCCCCCACGCACAGCCTGAAAAGGTTCTTTCGCAACCAGGACAAACTTTCCGACCTGCGGGTTGAGCAAGACTTAAAAAATGCGTTAAACGGTTGCGATGCGGTTATTCTTGCCGTCAGACACAAGTATTATTTAGATCTGGACCCCGATACAGTCGTGGAGACCGCCGGCTCTCCGCTGGCAGTCATCGACTGCTTTGGCATATTGGACGATATTCAAATCAAGCGATATTTCGAACTTGGCTGTGAGGTCAAGGGGTTGGGCCGCGGCCATGTTAAAAGGATTAAGGATCAGGTGCGAGCCGAAAGAGAGGAAATGCTTCTGTCACTAAGCGCCAAGCACCAAGCGGATCGCCTTTCGTGAGGGCTTCAAAACACTCGCAAAAGGTAAGGGGTGCGCCACAAAATTATAAATTAATCGAAGCTATTTGATATCTTTTAAAATAGGCCCACAAAGGGATTAAAGCGCTTTTCACTGCCGATGCTCGTTTCCGGGCCGTGTCCTGAGAGAACTCTTACATCATCATCCATTTTGAAAAGCTTTGTCCGAATGCTTGATATAAGGGTGTTAAAATCTCCGCCGGGAAAATCAGTGCGCCCGATGGAACCGGAAAAAAGCGTATCTCCCACAAAAACGATTTTATCTGTATACAGTGAAATCCCCCCCGGAGTATGTCCCGGCGTATGAAGAACCTTTAAAGTAATTTTTCCAAAAGAGACGGTGTCGCCTTCTTCAATGGTTTGATCACATGGCGGCGAATTTTCTACTGAAATTCCAAAAAGAGCGGCATTGGTTGAAAGCGACTCCAGCATGGGAGCATCAAGGGGATGGATCAGAATGTCCGCGCCGGTTGCATCTTTGATTTTTCCGTTTGCGGCAACATGGTCAAAATGGCCGTGTGTATTGATGATATATTTTACCGTTAATCCGGAATCTGAAAGAGAGAACAGAATTCTGTCGGCATCTCCTCCGGGATCGATGACAACAGCTTCTTTTGTTTCGTCACATCCGAAAATAAAACAATTTGCCATAAGCGGCCCAACAACAAGTTCTTTAATAATCAACACAGCCTCCTTGGGGTTTGGTTTTATTAAATCCTATCTTTTACATGAATTTCTTCTTTTTCAAGTGCCATGCGAATGCTGTCGAGAATTCCATTGATAAAGGCGCCTGATTCTTTGGTCCCAAACTTTTTTCCCATGTCAATCGCCTCATTGATGGATACTTTATATGGAATATCATGACAATAAAGCAATTCATATACGGCAATTCTCATTGTGTTTCTGTCAACACAGGACATGCGGTTGAGCTTCCAGTTGTCGGAAAACCGTTCAAGGATCGAATCAATTTCACCTTTGCCCTGGACAACACCCTTTACAAGCTTAAGAAAAAAGGGGACCATTTTTTTTGGGGGAGAAAAATTGTCACAGAACCTTTCCAGCATCTCATTTGAGTCATCCTGAATCATATCCATATAAAAGAGCGCCTGCATGGCAAGTTCTCGTGACTTGCGTCGGTTTCCCATGATTATGCCCGGTCGACAACCTCAATCAAATTTGCCATCTCAACAGCGGCTATGGCAGCATTCCATCCTTTATTACCAGCTTTTGTTCCGGCACGCTCGATGGCCTGTTCAATGGTGTCGGTTGTTACAATACCAAAAATAACCGGAATTCCGGAATCCAGACTGACCATGGCAATTCCTTTGGACACCTCAGCGCTGACATAATCAAAATGTGGTGTTGCCCCTCGAATGACCGCACCCAGACAAATAACAGCACTATATCGACCCGTTTCCGCCATTTTTTTTGCCAGCAACGGTATTTCAAATGCACCGGGAACCTTCACAATTTCTATATCTTCATCTCGGGCGCCGGAGCGCACCAGTCCATCAACAGCGCCCTCTTTAAGCCTGTCGGTGATAAAATCATTAAAACGGCTTACCACAAGTGCAAATTTTTTGCCCTCTGCCAGCAGGTTGGCTTCTAAAATTTTCGGCATTTACATTCCTCCCGGTTTATCCTGGTTTATCGGGGTTAGGGTACGGTATCAATATTTAACAGATGTCCCATTTTGGTTTTCTTGCACTCCAGATAACACCGGTTATATTCATTGGGCTCTATTTCAATCTTTGTCTGCTCCACTATACTGAGTCCATATCCTTCAAGCCCGACAACTTTTTTGGGATTGTTTGTAAGGAGTCTCATCTTTTTAACTCCTAAATCAACAAGAATCTGTGCACCGATGCCGTAATTTCTCAAATCCGGCTTGAATCCAAGCTCTGCGTTTGCCTCAACCGTGTCAAGACCTTGATCCTGGAGTGCATATGCTTTTAATTTGTTCACAAGCCCGATCCCTCTCCCCTCCTGGCGGATATAAAGCAATACTCCGGCACCTTCCTTGTCAATCATTTCCATGGCTTTATGCAGTTGTTCTCCACAGTCGCAGCGGAGCGAACTGAAAATATCTCCTGTGAGACATTCCGAATGA
The DNA here is from genome assembly GCA_964539365.1 of uncultured Desulfobacteraceae bacterium. Classification (GTDB taxonomy): domain Bacteria; phylum Desulfobacterota; class Desulfobacteria; order Desulfobacterales; family UBA11574; genus S5133MH16. Next base: position 23,413 of record CAZIIV010000014.1, read on the forward strand.
ACGCGGACAAGTACAGGCTTGTTGGAATCGATTTCACCCTTTACCATGGCAATATGAAGTAAGTCATTCACAGCATTTTCGTAAACAATGGCTTTGAATTCTCCGGCAATTGAAGTGGGAACAACCGTTTCCGCTGCTCTTTTCACAAATGATTCGGTGCGCATCCGGTATTCAATTAGATCGGCGATGGTACATATTTTTATATTATGTTCTTTACTAAATTTTTCAAGAGCCGGCATTCTGGCCATGCTACCGTCTTCATCCATGATTTCACAAATTACGCCGGCAGGCTTTAATCCGGCGAGACGCGCCAGATCTATAGATCCCTCAGTCTGGCCGGCACGCACCATCACTCCGCCATCTTTGCCTCTCAAGGGGAATACATGTCCGGGCCGTACAAGATCACCGGGCTTGGCATTATCTGCTACAGCCGCTAGGATGGTAGTAGCGCGGTCCGCGGCAGAAATACCCGTGGTTACGCCGCATCTGGCTTCGATGGATACAGTGAAACCGGTCTGAAACCTTGAGGTGTTGTTGTCGACCATCAGGGGAAGATTCAGTGCATCTATCTTCTCTCCAATCATGGAGAGGCAGATAAGTCCTCGACCGTATTTTGCCATGAAATTAATGGCTTCAGGTGTAACCGCTTGGGCAGCCATTGTAAGGTCGCCCTCATTTTCCCGGTCTTCATCATCAACGAGAATGACCATACGTCCGGCCCTTATTTCTTTTATGGCATCTTCAATGCTTGTCAGTGGCATTATTAATGATTTTCTCCTTTACAAAATTTAAATAAACCCCGTTTTGGCCAGAAATTGCATATCTACGGACCGCCCGGTTTGATCTTTTTTACCCTGGTCTTGTATTGTTGTGACAAAGCGTTCAACATATTTTCCGATCATATCCGTTTCAATATTAACCGAATCCCCGACCTTCCTGATCGCCATGGTTGTCAATTTTGCAGTATGCGGGATTATACTGACGTCAAAACTACCGCGATTACAGTTGTTGATCGTAAGACTGATGCCGTCCACTGCGATCGACCCTTTTTTTATCATGTAACGTGAAAATGATTCAGGCACTTCGATCCCAACAATGACGGCATTGCCTTTGGTTTGTTTTTCCTTTATGGTTCCCATGCCGTCGATATGTCCTGAAACAAGATGCCCGTCGATGCGTCCGGAAAGTTGAAGAGCACGCTCAAGGTTCACACGATCTCCGATTTTCGCCCTGCCAAAAGTTGTCTTTTCAAGACTTTCAGGTGACACATCAACTTGAAACCGTTTGCCATGAATCATGATCACTGTCAAACAGACACCACTGACGGAAATACTGTCTCCGATTTTGGTTTTCTCAAGAACAAAATCCGCGTTAAAACACAATCGTTTTCCCTGGCCTTGAGACCGTATCTCAATAATGGTTCCCAGACCTTCTATGATCCCGGTAAACATAATTTAATAAGTAATTCGCTACATAAATTCTTAATATAATGTCTCATTACCCCATTGTAAATATCCTGAATTATTTCTTTCAAAAAAAGTTAATGCACACTTCAAGTTAGATCATTTGGCTATATATCCTTGGACCATAACATCGTTGCCGAATTGTCTGACAGTAATGTCTTTTACCGGTATACAATTTTCCATCAAATCCGCTCCCTGTCCTTGACAGATCGGTACACCATCATCTCCGCCAAGGATTTTGGGTGCGAAAAAAAAGAAAATTTTTTCAACAATTCCGGCAGACAGGGCTGATGCAATCACCCGGCTTCCCCCTTCTATCAGAAGACTGGTTATACCCAATGCTCCTAAGCGGTCCATGAGGTTGTCAAGATCGATCAGACCGTCCTTGACAGGTGACTCAATAATCTTTGCACCCAGTTTTTCAATTCTTCCTTTTTTGTACTCTGAAACCCATTGGCCGGTTATAATGATTGTATCAGAATCAGAATCGAGCCGAAGCAGCTTAGCGTCTTCGGTAATTTTAAGATGAGTATCAAGAACAATCCTCACCGGGTCAAGGCCCTTTAAGCCTCCGGTAAAGTTTTCCAATCGGGTGGTTAGACCGGGATCATCTTTTTCCACCGTATTAATGCCCACCATAATAGCGTCCACAGCATGCCTTAGGCGGTGAACGAATTTTCTTGATTCCTCACCGGTAACCCATCGGGAATCCCCGGTTCTTGTTGCAATCCTCCCGTCCAGCGTGGCCGCACATTTAATGATCGTAAATGGACGATGTGTCGTAACGTATTTTATAAAAATTTCATTCAGTCTTTCCGCTTGTTCCTTACAAACACCGGTTTTGACGGTAATCCCCTGTTGCTTTAAATAATCTACACCTCCTCCTTTAACCTCCGGATTGGGGTCATGCATTGCAACAACGACCCGTTGGATGCCGGCGGAAATTATTTTTTCGGTGCAGGGAGGGGTTCGTCCCGAATGATTGCAAGGCTCGAGGGTGACATACAGCGTTGCGCCCCGGGCCAAAGATCCGGCATCATCTATGGCATTAACTTCGGCATGAGCTTTGCCTGCAGCATGATGGTATCCTTTCCCTACGACCCTTCCTTCTTTAACAATTATGGCACCGACCATGGGGTTGGGGGAGGTAAAACCCTCTCCCTTTTTCGCAAGGTCAAGTGCCATTTTCATGAAATGCTCGTCGTGCATTATATCCCGTTTATTCGGGTTTATGTTCGCTTAAAAGACTTTTTAGTTCAGAAACAAAATCGTTTACATCTTTGAATTCTCTATACACGGATGCAAACCTCACGTATGCAACATCGTCTATTTCATGGAGCTTGGCCATGACTCTTTCACCAATTTTATGGGAAGGTATCTCCTTTTCGCCGGATTCTCTGAGATCACGTTCCAATTCATCAAGAAAATCTTCAATAATATTAACACTTATATTTCGCTTCTGACATGCCTTTTGGATGCCTGAACGTAATTTATCAATGGAGAAGACTTCTCGACGTCCATCCTTTTTGATGATCATAACAGGAATTTCCTCAATATGCTCGTAGGTAGTAAATCGCCGACTGCATACAATACATTCTCTGCGCCTGCGAATGACGTTCCCATCTTTGCTCAATCTAGAGTCGATAACTTTGTTGTTAATTTCTCCGCAAAATGGACATTTCATGAGTTCCTCCCCGCTAACCGGCATCAAATTGAATTAATTCAATACCTGCCTCCTTAAGCATTTCTTTTGATATGACATCTGCATATCCGGAATGATAGTAAATCCGTTTTATTCCGGCGTTGATGATCATTTTAGCACATATGGAACACGGCATGTTTGTACAGAAAAGAGTTGCATCCTTTATGGAAACACCGTGATAAGCGGCCTGAATAATCGCATTTTGCTCAGCATGTATCCCCCGGCACAGTTCGTGTTTCTCACCGGAGGGCACGTTCAGTTTTTCACGCAGGCATCCGATTTCAAGGCAGTGTTTAAGGCCGGTCGCGGCGCCGTTATAGCCGGTCGACAGAATCCTTTTATCCTTTACAATCAAAGCACCCACAGCACGCCGGAGACATGTGGAACGTTTGGCCACAAGAAACGTGATATTCATAAAATAGGTTGGCCACGAAGGACGATTTCTTTCCCGAGACACTTTTTATCCTGATGCCTTTGACCCAATGCCATAAAGAGGAAAATCTCCGCAAAGTTCGCGGACTTTTGTCCTTGTTTTCATGATAAGACCATCATTCTCGTAATTTTGGAGTACATCCACAATAAGGTCTGCAATTATTTGCATCTCCGGCGTTTTCATGCCTCTTGTGGTAACCGCAGGCGTTCCCATACGAATACCACTGGTTACCGACGGGCTAAGGGTTTCAAATGGTATGGAGTTCTTATTGACGGTAATTCCGGCATGACCCAGTGCGTCTTCGGCATCCTTTCCGGTGATGTTAAGATTCCTTAAATCGATAATCATCATGTGGTTATCGGTGCCGCCCGAAACCAGTCTTAACCCATGGTCCATGAGACGGTTTGCAAGAGCCTTTGCATTGTTCACCACATCTTTCTGATAATCCGTAAACGAATCGCTCAGCGCTTCCTTGAAAGCAACCGCTTTAGCGGCAATCACATGCATCAGCGGTCCTCCCTGAATTCCGGGAAAAATTTCGCTGTTCAGTTTAGCGCTATAGTCGGTTCTTGCCAGAATCAATCCGCCGCGAGGCCCTCTTAATGTTTTGTGAGTTGTTGAGGTTGTGACATCCGCAAAAGGAATCGGAGACGGGTGAAGCCCGGCCGCCACAAGCCCGGCGATGTGGGCCATATCCACCATGAAATAAGCGTTTACCGATTCCGCAATTTGGGCAAATGCTTCAAAATCTATGACACGCGGATAGGCGCTTGCACCGGCAATAATCAGCTTTGGCCGCTGTTTTTCCGCCAGCATCGCCAATGCTTTGTAGTCAATGGTTTCAGTATCCCGGTTTACGCCGTAGTGGAAAAAATTATACAGCCTTCCTGAAAAACTCACCGGACTTCCGTGTGTAAGGTGTCCCCCATGGGACAAATTCATTCCAATAACCGCGTCTCCGGGTTCTAACAGTGCAAAATATACCGCCATATTTGCCTGTGATCCGGAGTGAGGTTGGACATTGGCATAGGGGGCATTGAATAATTTTTTGGCTCGATTTACGGCCAGTTTTTCTGCAATATCAACATATTCACACCCTCCATAATAACGCTTGTCCGGATAACCTTCAGCATATTTATTCGTAAAAACACTTCCCTGAACGGCCATAACCGCCGGGCTGGCTATATTTTCCGATGCAATAAGCTCAAGGGTGTTTTTCTGTCTGTCGATTTCCATTCTGATTGCACCGGCAATCTCATGATCTACATTCTCAATAACGTTTAAGTCCAAACAGTGTTCCTTTTTTAATGATTGTGCTTTCAAATTTCGTTAAACCAATAATCTCTGTGTTGGATCGGAATATGATCCGTGCCTTCTTTATACAAAAAGAGACCATAGATGTCCAATCCTTTAGCCCGAATTTCTCATGAATAATTTCTCTGGATTTTTATCTTGCAAGTGAACGAGTCAGGGTCGTGAGAGATCAGGGTTAGATAAGAGAATCTGAGTCCATGACCGCGGTTTCTATCCGATCAAACTTATCCAATCGACGCTGGTGCCGCCCGCCGTCAAAGGGTGTTTCAAGCCAGGCTTTGACTATCTCCATGGCAAGAATGTCTCCTACAACACGAGCGCCTAAAACCAGTATATTCGCGTTATTATGGCGTTTGCTCATAATAGCGGAAAAAAGATCCGTACACAGAGCCGCTCTGACATGAGGAAATTTGTTGGCAACCATTGACATACCGATTCCGGTACCGCACAAGAGTATCCCTCGCTCAAACTTACCCGCTGAAACCAAGGACGCAACCTTGATTCCAAAATCCGGATAATCAACCGAAGCTTCGCTGTGGCAACCCACGTCTTTAATGTCAATACCTCTTTCAATGAGGCATGCTTTAACCTTTTCCTTCATATCATAAGCCGCATGGTCGCTGCCGATGATAATCGGTGTGTTCTTTTCCGGCATTACTTTATCCTGGCAATGGAATTATTCGGTTTCAATAACCGTGCGGCCTTTGTAAGTGCCGCAACTGGGACAAGCATGGTGTGGAAGCCGGGCATCACCGCACTGAGGACAGTTCGTCAGGTTGGGACCCGCAATTTTCTGATGCGTCCTTCTTTTATCCCGCTTTGATTTTGATTTTTTTCGTTTGGGTACCGCCATGAGTGCTCCTTTATACAATTATTTTCAAAATTTATTTTCAGATCATTGTCTAATTCGAAGTTGACGTTTAACTAAGCGAAATAATAAGTATTGTCAAGATCTTTTATATTTCGTCATGGATTGACTCCATAATTTGTTGAGAAATTAAACGGCAAGTTAGTTCGCTTCGCTCACAATTGGAATGATGGAACAATGGAATACTGGAATATTGGGTTTTGGGGAAATGTAACATTGGGTTATTGTAAAATTCCTTTTTTCGAGAATTAAATAGATGGATATCATCTTTTTAAGATCAGCATTCCAATATTCCATCATTCCATTTTTCCATATCCGAATTAAAAATCTAATCCTAAAAAAGAGCTTTATTTTTAATAAATTGTAGAATTTCCGAGACGTTTATCCATCAGCCGAAAAGCAAGACCGGAAAGGCGCTCTGTAGGCGTGTTGTTTCTAAGGGCAATGTTCAGGGCTTTTTTTGTGCCCACAAGAATTACCAGGTTTTTTCCTCTTGTCATTGCAGTGTATAGCAGGTTCCTCTGGAGAAGGACAAAATGCTGAGTCATTATCGGCAATACTACGACAGGGTATTCCGATCCTTGTGACTTGTGAACCGATATGGCATATGCCAGGGATATTTCATCCATTTCAGTAAAATCATAAGTTACCATCCTGCCGTAATAGTCCACCGAGAGTTGTTTTTCTTTTGGGTTAACGGAGCGTATGATGCCGATATCACCGTTGAAAACCTCTTTTTGATAATTATTTTTCAAATGCATGATTTTGTCACCGATTTTGAAAGCACTGCCCATGGCTTCAATCATGACCGGGGTTGTGTTTAAGGCCTTTTGAAGCACCTGGTTGAGGTTGGTGGTACCGATCAGCCCTTTGTGCATCGGGGTGAGCACCTGAACCTCATACATTGGATCAAAGTCGAAACGTTCAGGAATGGTTCTGGTGCATAATTCAACAATCGTGGAAACCACCTTATTCAGATTATGTTGTTCTATAAAATAAAACTCGGAAACTCCGTCCAACTCACCCAGAGGCTTCAGAATCGGAGTTTCCCCCCGGCGAACCCTGTGAGCATTCACAACAATAGGGCTTTCCTGGGCCTGCCTGAAAATTTTTTTTAGATAAAAAACCGGAATGAGTTTCGATTTGATCATATCGGAAAGCACGTTGCCCGGGCCAACGGACGGAAGCTGAAAAATGTCACCAACCAGTATCAATACGGTGGTCATTGGAAGCGCTTTTATCAGGTGATACATCAAAAGGGTGTCCACCATGGAAGCTTCATCAATGATCATCGCGTCCGTATCAAGAGGATTATCCGGTTTTTTTTCGAACAGACCCTCATTGAAATTAAATCCAAGCAATTTGTGTATGGTTTTTGCCGTGCTTCGGGTAACCTCGGATAGCCGCCGGGCTGCCCGTCCGGTGGGCGCCGCAAGAAGAACATGTTTTCCAAGCGCTGAAAATACGGCATTAATGGATCTGACGAGGGTTGTTTTGCCGGTCCCCGGCCCTCCGGTTATGATAACCGCTCGGTGCACAAGTATTTTTTCAAGGGCGGCAAGCTGTTCCGAAGACAGCGTTATGGCCAGCTTTTTTTGAACTTCTTTTGCAATACGTTCCGTGTCGATACCGCAAGGCGCAACGGGAACAGAAAACATGGCTTTCAATCTGTTTGCGATACCGGTTTCTGCCTGATGAATTTCCTTGAGATAAACAATTTTGTTGTCCGGGTCGCCCGGCGCATTTTCAATAACAAGTTCTCGGGCAGCACAGAGTCTATGGATCTCATTCAAGGTTACACTCGGGTTTATCTGAAAAAGATTTTTGCAGCGATCAACCAGTATATCTTCATATATAAAAACATCTCCTTGATGGGTAACTTGTTCCATTACATGGATAATGCATGCCCGTACCCGCCGGGGCTGCTCTTTTTCAATTCCCAGCTTTTGAGCTATAGTATCGGTAAAATAGAACCCGATGCCGGAAATATCCGTTGACAAACGAAACGGGTCTTCCCGGATGATATTGACAGCGTCCGGACCATATTTTTTGAGTATTTTCGAACAATAACTGGTTTGCACTCCCATATGTTGCAGAAACTGCATTAAACGTCTTGCAACATGATGCTCTTTCCAGGCATTACATATTAATGCGGCTTTGGCCGGTCCGATCGCTTCAACTTCCAGCAGTTTCTCGGGGCGTTGTTCTATTATTTCAAACGTGTCCGCTCCGAAACGGTTGACGATCCGCTTGGCCATGGAAGGTCCGATTCCCTTGATAATGCCGGATTTCAGGTATTTTCTGATACCGTCGGTGGTTGCCGGTAAAACAACTTCGTACGATATAATTTTAAACTGCTGCCCATATCTGGGATGGGTTTCCCAGGTCCCTTTAACGTTAAGGGTTTGGCCCGGATGGACCGCCGCCATTGTGCCCACGATGGTTACCATGTTATGGGTCTTGCTGGTCTTTAACTTGGCAATGGTATAATGGTTTTCAGCGTTGAAGTAGGTAATTCTTTCCAGACATCCTTCAAGAGTATTTATGGGAAGGGATTTATTCATAATTATTATGAGCAAGGATCCAGCCGGCCGCGTCTAAAAGATCCCGGGCCATAACGTCGGGAAAGATTGATTTTTGTTTCAGAATCTTTTCAGCTTCATATCCGTGACCTGTTTTTACCAGAACAGCGTGTCCGCATCCGGCATTCCGGGCACATTCGATATCCTTTGCACTATCGCCAACCATGACCGAGGCGGGAATATCGATTCGGTATTTCTGCCTGGCCTTTAATATGAGACCCGGATTTGGTTTTCGACAACTGCATCGGTCTTCCGGCACATGCGGACAATAAAATATATCTGTTATTTGACCGCCGATGGATGTGACGGCTTTTTTCAGCATGGCGTGCATATCATCCAGTTCTTTCACGGATACCATCTTTCGATTGACAACTGATTGATTTGTAATAATAATAGTTGCAAATTCATTTAGGGTCAGCAGCCTTATCGCCTCTAAACTTCCGGGCAGAAACTCAAATTCAGACCAGCTTTTGATGTAATCCGGAGAATCCCGGTTAATAACGCCGTCCCGGTCCAGAAAAACAACTTTTCGAAGTGGTTGTGTTTTCATCGTCTTCTGCAATTGCAAAGGCATCCTTAAATCCGTTTTGAATCATGGATGCTTCGTGTATATTTGCCTGCTCCAGAGTGGAAAATCTGCCCGTCCGTACCCGGTATAGCGCACTGTGCCCATCATAACATATTGTTATATAAGAATTTCCATATAACCGGTCAAGTTTTTGTTTGAGCCTTTCAGCGTTTTTCACTTCGCTGAACGCACCGATCTGAACGGTAAAATTTCCTTGATAATAGTTTCCCGGAATATAGGATCGACCGATTCCGGCTGTTTGTTTTTGCTCGGAAATGGCACCGAGAGCAACGATTTCAACTTCAGCCGTACCCGCACCCACCATTCCAAGCTTTTTTGCGGCAATGTAAGAAAGGTCGAGGATCCTGCCCCGGACAAAAGGACCCCGATCGTTGATTCTGACTTCAATCTTCCTGTTGTTTTCTATATTGCAGACACTGACATAAGTTCCAAAGGGGAGAGTTTTGTGAGCAGCGGTCATGGCATACATGTCGTAAATTTCACCGTTGGACGTCTTTCTGCCGTGAAATTTTCCGCCGTACCAGGAAGCCTTTCCACGTTGGCTGAATCCTCGTGCGTGCGGCAGCGGTTTATACCAGTTTTTCCCGATTTTATAAGGCTTGGGATGCCCCAAAGGTGTAGGGGGAGGCGCTACTGTTGTACACCCAAAAAAGAGGAATGCCGCCAAACTGCAAAAAACAAGGAATTTGCACATTACAGGAAACTGCCTTTTACCTGATTGTATGGCCATAATTATTTTCCGAATGAAATCTTCAAAACATCCTGAATTCTTTCCGTAAATTGGAAACAGATTCTAAATGTTATCATATTATGGTTGATGGTCTCGTAAAAAGTTCAAATTCAAGGCGTGCAAATTTTGTAATCATGAGGCGTACTTTTCGTACGTTGAATGATTGCGAAATGCAGCACAACGCAGAAGTTGGATTTTTTACGAAACCGTCATGGTTAATAACCGATCAATCCTTCGATAGCATCCCATACCACATCTTTTCCCAGACGTGATTTGGCTGAAAACAGGATCAGATCATCTTTATCCACACTTAACGCTTTGGCTATGGCAGCCTTCTGTGTCAACTGTTTTGTTTTGGAGAGCTTATCCGCTTTGGTCAGTATCAACATACCGGGTATGTTGTAATAATACAACCATTCGATAAAATTAAGGTCCTGTAAGCCGGGGATGCGTCGAACATCCATGATAAGAGCCACCCCTTTCAGCGTCTTTCGGGTCGAAAGGTATGTCTCAATCATGGGACCCCATTTTTTCCTCACGGAAGCCGGAACTTTTGCATATCCGTATCCCGGCAGGTCCACAAACGAAAACGTCTTGTTTATGAGAAAAAAATTGATCAGCCGGGTGCGTCCGGGGGTGGCGCTGGTTTTTACCAGACGTTTGCGGTTTACCAGGGTATTGATCAATGAAGATTTGCCCACATTGGAACGCCCGGTAAAAGCGAACTCCGGCAAAGCCTCATCGGGATACTGAGCCGGTTTGACAGCACTTTTAATAAATTCAGCCGATTTTATGATCATATATGGATTTTCAAATAGAAAATTAAATATAGTTGGTCAATGGTCTTTCCTTTCTATCAAGATGTTATGTTTTATGCAAGTCAAGCAAATAAATTATGTTGCCCTTGCCTGTCAAAAGGACGAAATAAGCTGCTATCCCCGGGTAACTGCTGAAAATATCATGTAAAATTCCTTGACTAAATCCTAAGATATTATACCATCAAGTTCAATTCATGGTTAAAAAAGATTGAGCGAGTCGGAGTCTGGGCAACAAAAGATTCTTGAACTTGAATTGGAAACTCAGGAGCTGATGAGCGAGGTTGTCGAAATATGAGCAAGAAAACCGGAACACAAATTATT
>CAZIIV010000015.1:0-32129 GCA_964539365.1 uncultured Desulfobacteraceae bacterium
GCCTGCATCGAGTGTCACAAGCGAGAGCATCCCGGACTTTTTGCCGACTGGGCTCGTAGTCGTCATGCCAGCGCCAACATCACCTGCTATGACTGCCATAAGGCCGAAGCCTTTGATCCGGACGTAAGCCAGGAGCATTACAAACAGTACCAGCGATCCGACCAACCTTACGGAACCCGTGACTACAAGATTCCGGTGGCTGCCGTTGTCACGCCCAAAGATTGTTCCCGGTGTCATCCGGATGAAGCCAGGCAATACAGTCTGAGTAAACATGCCAATACAATGGAAATCATATGGAAGATCGATCCCTGGCTGAATAAGGGAATGAACAGCGATTTCGAGAGAGCCTCCGGCTGTTTCCATTGTCATGGCACGGTATTGAGAATCAAGGAGGGCACGCTTGACCCTGAGACGTGGCCTAATGTGGGAGTGGGTCGAATCAATCCGGACGGCAGCAAGGGAAGCTGCACCAGTTGCCACACCCGTCATATGTTTTCGGTCATGGAAGCCAGGAAGCCCGAAGCGTGCGGTCAATGCCATTTGGGACCGGACCATCCGCAGATCGAAATTTACATGGAATCAAAGCACGGGGATATCTATACCGCCCACGGAGACGATTACAACTGGACTGCCGCGCCCGGCACCTGGTCGCCGGGTGTGGATTTTCGGGGTCCCACGTGTGCGTCCTGTCATATGTCCGGAGCGGGGACAACCTTAACCACACATGATGTTACGGAGCGCTTATCCTGGGAGATCCAGGCACCGCTGACCATCCGGCCTTCTGATTTCAAGCCGTTTCCGGCCAAGACCAACTGGCAGACCGAGCGCGATAAGATGAAGGTGGTCTGCACCCAGTGTCATGGGAAAACCTGGGTTGACGATCATTATGTCAAGCTTGATAAGGTCGTCGCAGAATATAATGATGTTTATTTTAAACCCGCCGAAGAAATGTTGAATCAGCTGTACGATAAGGACCTGCTGGACAAAACCAGATTTTTCGATGAAAGACTGGAAGTCGAATACTACGAACTCTGGCATCATGAAGGAAGGCGAGCCCGTATGGGTACGGCCATGATGGCCCCGGACTACGCCTGGTGGCATGGTTTTTATGAATGCAAGAAACGGTATAACAATTATATGGAAGAGGCTCGGGATCTGATCAAACATAATAAAAAAGCATATCAGGCAACAGACTATCCCAATGCTACCGGAAATACCTCCAAACCAAAACAATTATTCCCTACAGCCCAATAAACTCGTTTTTAATTATCAGGAACTCCGCCTCAAATCATTTGGGGCGGGGTTCTGCACTTATAAAACTCTTCCTAAACTGATTCAGGAACTCACGTGGGGGAATATTTATTTTCTTATTTTTGACTTAAATCAAGGTATTTTCATTCTTCGGCGGTTATTTTCCGATTAAAGTTAAAGATTTTTAGATGAAAAACCTTGAAAGGAGGTAATTTATGTTTTGTTTTCAATGTGAACAGACGTCAAAAGGAAAAGGCTGTACCAAAATTGGTGTGTGCGGCAAACAGCCGGATGTGGCAGCGCTGCAGGATCTGTTGATCTATTCGGTTAAAGGGCTGTCTCAGGTTGCGGTGAAAGGCCGCAAGGTTGGTATCAATGATAACAAACTCAACCATTTTACCTGTGAAGCTATTTTTTCAACTTTAACCAATGTTGATTTTGATTCCGATCGCTTTGTGAGGCTGATCCATGAGACGGTGAGGCGGCGCGACGAACTTAAAGAAAAAATCACAGCAGCCGGCGGTAAGGTGGATTTTGCAAAAGGCCCTGCAACCTTTACCCCGGAGATAAGTAAAAAAGCACTGGTAATCCAGGGCGAACAGGTGGGGGTTAAATCAGACCCGGCAATGGATCCGGATATTCTATCGCTCAGAGAGCTGCTGATTTACGGAATCAAAGGCCTGGCTGCTTATGCGGATCATGCCGCTATTTTGGGCCGGGAAGACGATACGGTCTATGCTTTCGTGCATGAGGCAATGGCGGCCACCCTCAATAAAAGTCTTTCCGTAGAGGATTACATCGGCTTTGTGATGAAATGCGGTGAAATTAATTTAAAAGCCATGGAGCTGCTGGATGCTGCCAATACCGGTGTATACGGTCATCCGGTTTCCACACCGGTACCGCTGGGAGCCAAAAAGGGAAAGGCAATCCTGGTTTCCGGACACGATTTAAAGGATATTGAGGATATTCTCAAGCAAAGTCGGGACAAAGGGATATATGTATATACCCACGGGGAGATGCTGCCCTGTCACGGGTATCCGGAATTGAAGAAGTATCCGCATTTTTACGGGCATTACGGCACTGCCTGGCAGAATCAGGCCAAAGAGTTTGATAAATTTCCCGGCGCGATTCTTATGACCACAAACTGTATCCAAAAACCAAGGGATTCTTATAATGACCGAATTTTTACCACCGGTCTTGTGGGGTGGCCCGGAGTACGGCATATTGCCGACAAGAACTTTACTCCGGTCATTGAAAAAGCACTGGAGCTTCCCGGTTTTTCGGAAGATCAAAACGATAAAACGGTGACGGTTGGTTTCGGCCATAATGCGGTCATGGGGGTGGCCGATAAAATTATCGAAGCGGTGAAAAACAAAGCCATTCGTCATTTTTTCCTGGTAGGCGGATGTGACGGCGCCAAACCTGGACGAGATTATTACACCCGGTTTGTTGAGCAGGTTCCGGATGACTGTGTTGTATTAACCCTGGCCTGCGGAAAATTCAGATTTTTCGACAAAGACTTGGGGGACATCGGCGGAATTCCGAGATTGCTGGATATCGGGCAGTGCAACGATGCGTACTCTGCGATTCAGATTGCGGTGGCCCTTGCCAATGCGTTCAACTGCGGTGTGAACGATTTGCCGCTTTCAATGATTTTGTCATGGTATGAACAAAAAGCATGTGCCATTTTACTGACGCTGCTTTTTCTCGGTGTGAAAAACATCCGGCTGGGACCCAGTCTGCCCGCCTTTGTATCTCCCAACGTTCTCAACGTACTGGTGGAAAAATTTAATATTATGCCCATCAAGACCCCTGAGGAGGATCTCAAAGCCATATTGGGGTAAGTCAGAAGCGGTATCCAACGGTGATCGGCTGTTGCTCGCAAGAGCTGATCACCAAAACCGATCATAGTTATAACACATGGGAAGGTTTTTATGCTGCGCGTATTTCAGACCGACCTTCTGAATACAGACGATTTTGTCATCACCCTTGAGCTGGTTCCCGGAAAAGAATCCGTGGGCAGATCCGTTGACACGGTTATGGGAATTGCAAAAGATTCATTTTCCGACGGACGAATCTCAGCAGTTTCGATAACGGATAATCCCGGAGGAAATCCTTCACTGAGCCCGGATGTCATGGGGTACGAAATTTTTAAAGTGGGAATGGATGTTATTGTTCATTTTGCCTGTCGGGACCTGAATCGGGTGGGTATGGAAAGCCGGGCGTTACAGCTTGCCATGATGGGTATGAAAAATCTGCTGGCTCTGACCGGAGATTACACCGGCAAGGGGTTCGGCGGTCAAGGGGCGCCGGTATTTGACTTGGATTCCGTGAATTTGCTGATGATGTTAAAGCAGCTCAATGAACGAATGAATGAATCCGGTGATCCTGACGGATTTTTTTCCGGATGTGCGGTTTCACCGTTTAAATACACCGAAGCCGAATGCTTTGCCCAATACGCAAAGCTGTGCAGGAAAATTTCCGCGGGTGCACAGTTTGTCATCACTCAATTGGGATATGATGCATACAAATTTGCCGAATTGATCAGCATGTTGAAATTGGCAGGAATAAATATTCCCGTGATTGGGTCCACTTATGTTCTGACTCCCAGAGCCGCAAGAATAATGAATCAAGGAGCAGTGCCGGGCGCGGTGGTTTCCGATAAGCTGCTGGAACAGGTCGAAGTTGAATGGAGGAATCCCGGTCAGGGACGCAACACGGCGGTTGAACGGACAGCCAAGCTGGGCGCCATACTCAAAGGACTGGGCTATCGAGGGATGCACATCGGCGGTCTCCATCATAAATTTGACGTCGCGGGTCATATTATGGATCGTATGCAGGAAATTGGCTCTGGGTGGAAAGAATTTCTGATTGAGTTCGACTTTCCGGTTTACGGAGGATTTTACGCCTTTCCAAAGGATGGCACATGTGATTTGACGGTACCGGAGTTCGGGAAAAAACCGCCGCCATTGGAAGTCAGGGAGAAGATACATTTTCAAATACTTAAGTCCCTTCATGGGGCGTTATTTTCTTTTGAATCCAAATCCGCTCCATTCTTCAGCAAGTTATGCAGCCGGCTCGACGGTCGTGCGGCCACCCGACACATGGTCCACCGGTTTGAGAGTTCGATAAAGAAGCTTTTACTGGGGTGCGAGCAATGCGGCGATTGCGGAATTCAACATGTGGCCTTTCTTTGTCCGGAATCTCAATGTCCCAAGCATACCCGAAACGGAGCCTGCGGCGGCAGCAGAGACGGCAGATGTGAAATTTTCCCTGAACGACAATGTGTCTGGGTCAGAGCTTACCGGCGGTGGGCATTTTCAGGAGAAAGTGAACAGATGATTACCGGATGCGTACCGCCAAGGATGTGGGAACTTAACCATACTCCATCTTGGATTAACTTTCATTTGAAGCGTGATCATCAAAGTCTTTCAACAGGTCTGTTGAAATTTTGTGAATCTCCGGAATGCAGCTTCTTAAAAGGGTTTTCCGGTCAAAGCCAAGGGACCGGGAAATAGCAAAATCGAGCTGCAAATTTTACGAAAACCCATTTGAATCCCGGTTCAGAGAGAACGCTCCACGACGGGGTATTTCTCTTTCCAACCCACTGAAACTTATGCTTAAGCACCCGTAGGCCCGAGCCGTGCCAGAGGTGTTTAGAATAATTCGTCGCTAAATTATCTCATTGATTTTTTTAGTCATAATTTCATTCGGCTCGGACTAACGCGTGCTAAAGACCTTCAAACAGTCAGTGGATTTCCAAGAGAAACACCCCGTCGCTACGCTGCAAAAACATCAAATGCGTTTACCCTGTAGGTACAAATCTGGCGGGTTGACTCACGGGTTTGTTTTTGATATCTGCATTGTAATTTTGGCCGATTATCGTCGATGGTTATGTTTTTCGATTGTTTTGAAAGCAGTGCACAATTGAATTTTTTCTTTTCATCCGCTTTCAAAATGTTTTTAAATTACTTTTAACCGATAATTTCAAATGAAACCAAAATGAGACTGATACTCAACAGCATCCTTGTGCTTACGGTCTTATTTGCATCCTACGTTGAGTATGTCTACTTTTTTGCCGTGCCGCCCAAACTCGGCAATGTTGTTCCTTTCTCCGTTCGGTCCCAAGGCTCCTTTATTTTTGATCAAGATAAGGCGCTTGGTGGTAAACGGGATATCGCCCTTTCCCGTTATGTTCCTTTGTATACCTATCTTCCGGATATTGACGAGAAGGTAAAAACAAGAATGGAAAGCCTGATAAAAGAGGTATCCTTTCTTCAAAAACAAAAGCGTTCCAGGGAGCAGAAACTGGTAACGTATGTATACGAAGAGTTCGGACTAAAGATCAGCCTGGATGAGGCAGAAAAATTGCTCGGCTACAGAAATCTGACGAGCTTTTTGAATGGCATCCTGGCTTTCGAAGAAACCCTTCTCCAAAATATCATCGTAGAAGATCCGGAACCATACGGTGGTAAAAACATCATTGAGGTACTTTATTCTAAGCCCAAGGGGATTGTGGCCTATCCTGCTGAGGAAGTCATTACCCTTGAGCAGGCTCGTTTCATGCTGGAAGATAAAGTCACTCAACTGTTTTGGCAAGTCCGTAAAGAGGTCTTGGAGCCTGTTATAAAGATATCCCTATCCACTCTCCTTCCGACTTTGAAATACGACCAAAAGGAGAATGCCAGGAGGATCCAAGCGATCGTCAGGCGTTATCCCTCCAAAGTCATACATTACAAACCAGGGGATGTCCTGATCCCGTTTCGAAAAGTTTTAAGCGAAGAGGATTTATTGCTGATCGTTTCTCATGGTGAGTTTGCTAAAAAAAATATTTATGGCAATACCCCGTGGATACTTATTGTGATTCTGTTAATCGTCGTGTTCCATGACAGGGTTTTTTCTAAGATCATTGACACGGAGCGTCAGAAGACACTGCCCTACCCGCCGCTCCTTTGTCTATTGATTAGTAGCATTATTCTTTTCAAATCGTGCCTTTTGTTTACTCCTTTTCCCCTCTATGTTGTTCCTTTTGCCTTGCTTCCGCTCCTGGTAATTCTTCTAAACTATGGAAGAATTGCAGCGTTCTGGTCTACGATAATTGGAGCGATATTGCTAACCCTATTTTCAACGCGCACCTTTGAAATATTTCTTTTCTTCACTTTAGGCGGTTTGACCGCTGTCCTGCTCTGTTCCAAGATACAAAAACGCATTCATATTCTGCTTCCATCATTAGTTGTCGGCATTATCAATGTGGTCGTATTGTCGGCTTATTTTACAAAGTGGGAAAATATGGCTCCTCTGATAGGGAACTGGCACGGAATTTGGAACTTTTTCCAGGCGAAGGCCCTGGACAAGGGGTTGTCCGATTTCCTGGGCTGGGCTTTTGTGGGCGGTGTTCTGGCAGGACCTATGGCATTACTTCTGTTGCCGGTATTTGAGATGAGCTGGGGGGCCGCTTCCAACTTCAAACTTGCAAAGTATTCCGACCTCCAACATCCCCTTTTAAAGGATCTTTTCTCTAAAATCCCGGCAACTTATCAACATAGCATGACAATGGCATTTCTGGCTCAAGCCGTTGGAGAAGTAGTGGGTGCAAATACTCTTTTACTGAGAATAGGCGCTTATTATCATGATATAGGAAAAATGGCCGATCCCATGTTTTTTTCTGAGAATCAATCCAGCGGCGAAAATCCTCATGATAAGTTGGATCCGCAAGAGAGTGCAAAAATCATAATCAATCATGTAGAATTTGGCGAACAACTTGCAAGGAAAATGGGGCTGCCCGAAGTTATTGTGGACTTTATCAGACAGCATCATGGTACGCTGATTGTAGAGTATTTTTATAACAAAGCCGTGGAGGCAACCCCAGAGTCAAAAGTCCTTAAGAAGGATTTTCGGTATTCAGGGCCAAAGCCCCAAAGCCTTGAAGCCGCAATATTGATGATAGTTGATGCGGTAGAAGCCACTTTCAGGTCTATGGAATCGACCACTCGAGAGAAGGTCGAGAAAATGATTATCCTCAATATTGTAAAACGAATTGCCGACGGTCAGTTCGACGAATGTAACCTTTCTACCCGTAACATTGCAAAGATTATAGAGACATTGACGGATTCTCTGCAGGCCACATCCCACCCTCGGGTTGCCTATCCATGGCAGGAAAAAAATAAGCGTTAGAATCGGCCCTGTTGTTTGATTACCCTTGATACTTTCTTTTCAGGAAACAGACCGAGTATGTCCTTTTCTGATGCATTACAGACTCCGCGTTCCGTTATGAAACCGGTCACCAGTCTTGCCGGTGTGACATCAAAAGCAAAATTGGCGGCAGGACTTGCTTTGGGAGGAATTAAAACATTTCTAATGGTTCCTCGGTCCAGCCCCTGTACATACCTTATTTCATCCGGATCTCGCTCTTCTATAGGGATCTGTTTTATTCCATCTTTAATATTCCAGTCGAAAGTGCTCGATGGCAGGGCAACATAGAAAGGTATATGGTTGTCCCTGGCCGCAAGGGCCTTGAGGTACGTCCCGATTTTATTTGCAACATCTCCGGTGAATGTTGTTCTGTCCGTGCCCACGATGACCATATCAACCAGACCGTGCTGCATGAGATGGCCGCCGGCATTGTCCGTTATAACGGTGTGTTTGACACCATGTTTGCCAAGTTCCCATGCCGTCAGCCGTGCACCCTGGTTCAGGGGCCTGGTTTCGTCGACCCATACATGTATGTCTATTCCGCTATCAAATGCGGCATACATCGGTGCCGTAGCCGTACCATACTCGATGCAGGCCAGCCATCCGGCATTACAATGGGTAAGCAGATTAACGGTATGGCCTTGTTTTTTGCGGCTGATTTCATAAATCAGGCGTAGTCCGTATTCACCGATTTTTCGGCAGTTTTCAGCTTCTTTCTCGGCAATCTTTTGGGCTTGTTTACGGGCCATACTAATTTTATCCGAGGCGGTGTTTGTTTTTAACACTTCAGATAAAACTTTATCCACAGCCCAAGCCAGATTAACCGCCGTGGGTCTGGCCGCTTTTAACCTTGTGCATTCCTGTATTAAGTAGTCATCGCCAACGGTATTAACCGGTGAATTCAAAGCGGCAAGATAGACGCCGTATGCTGCAGTCACACCAATTAAGGGCGCCCCTCTGACATACATTTCCGTGATGGCCCTGATGACATCATCAACGGTTTTAAGATCCGCAGTTACAAATTCGTGGGGAAGATGTCTCTGGTCGATAATTTTTACAACATTTAAGTCTGAATCCAGCCAAATGGGTCGAAGATCTTTGCCGTCTATTTTCATCAATATACCTCTTGATTATAAGACTATGTATATTTTTTTATTAAAAAGTTAATCAAGATTATATATCATAGGGCATGAAAAATCCAGGCCAATAACGGCTCAAGGCAGGAAACGCATTTGAATCCAAATACAGGGAGAACGCTCCACGACGCCGTGTATCTCTTTCCAACCGACTGAAACTTAAGCTTAAGCACCTGTAAGCCCGAGCCGCGCCGGAGGTATTAAGAAAAATTCGTTGTTAAATTATCCCATTGATTTTTTTAGTCATGATTGTTTTTTTCATGAGATTCTTTTATGGTGACAATCGGCAAACGCTGAATACGAGATACACAAGGAGGATCAAAACATGGACTTCAAGGTGATGTTAACAACTTTTGGAATGATATTTCTTGCAGAATTGGGTGATAAAACTCAACTGGCGACCCTTGCTTTTGCGGTTGAAAGTAAATCAAGGATTGCCGTATTTATCGGTTCCGCGGCTGCACTGATTTTGACCTCCTTGCTTGCGGTTATCTTTGGATCTGCCGTAAGCAGATTGATTCCTGCAAATTATATTAAAATAGGGGCCGGATCTTTATTCATCCTGCTGGGATTATGGATATTAGTATTTCAAGGAGCAAAATAGAAAATTAAATCCTGAAGAGTTTTAGAGGGCTGTTCACAAGCTCCTTGTTTGCCGAATTCAATCTGTCTTCATTCGATATTACGACCACCGCTTGGTTTTGGTTGCTGTTATCGAAATATTTTTGGGCAACGTCTATGACCTGGTTTCGGGTCAGCGTAAGGAGTTTTTGCTTGAATTGCTCACGGGTTTCATCCGACAAGAAAATGATCTTCCTGAAAAAAGCCTTTCTGGCCGCGCTCCCCGGTGGGTCGGGTTTGTCAATGTCCGAGCATACCTGGAGGATCGCCTCTTTAATGTCTTCATCGCCGTAGTTGCCGGATCTTATAAAATCCCGGGCATTATCGTATGTTTTTAAGGTGGAAACGATATGCGGATCCCTGTAGGAAGCCAAGCAAAACTGCCCGTTTTCAGTATCGTATACGGCAAATCCCCCATATGCCCCGCCTTTTTCCCGAATCTCGCGATGCAGATACAATGATCTAAGTATTTTACTTATCACGGATAAGGCCGGTGAATCCTCATGTCCCAGCCTTGCCGTCTTAAAGGTTTTGGCTACAAATGAAACGGATGACGATGTGCTCCATCCCTCTCTGGGGATTTGATGATCACAATCTATTTTCGGCGTTACAAATCCATGTCCCGACGTTAATAATTCCGGATCGCGTATAAGTCCATTGTGTATGGATGCCGCAGCTGAAGAAGCTGCTGAAATCATGTGCTCTTCACCAATCAATGCCATTTTAAAGTTGTTACGTGTAAAAAGTGTTTTGCTGATGACGAAAAGTTTTTCAGAGACGGATTTCAGTTTTTCGTCTGTAAGGTCATCGGTTATCGCCTTTATGGTTTGAAGCTGTTGAATTCCGTGCCAGGCTTCATTCAGTGCACTTGCTGGAGAAAAATATTTTGAAGCCATGGACATCGCTAACCGGTGGCCGTTTTGCACAATCATCGACTCCATGCCTGAACGGTACTCCAGAAAAAGACTTCGTAAACGAACCAGATCCGAAAAATCAAATTTGAACAAAAGTTCTTCAATGATGTCAAACAGGTGGTCCTGATTTCGAACCAGACACTTTCCGTTAACAGCCACAAAGGGTATACAGGCTCCTGCATTATCAAAACCGGTACGGGCATGGCACGACAAGCCGATACCGCCGGTATACATATCAATTCTCTGTGCCATTTCTGTATAATCATGTATGGCCGTTCCGACCTTGGAAAAGGCGTGGCAGAAAAAAGGAATCAGGGGGATCAATTTTTTTTGCACCAATCCGCATCCGGCAGCGCCTAAAAAATAAAAGATACCGGAGGTTGCTTGCCCATAACAAGTGGCCGGTACGATATCATTAGCAGTTGACGCTTTCACGATTTGAACCGTGGGGGGAATCTCTTCGAGAGACAGTGTGGGAAGACAGGAAACGTCCTCTTTGTATTCCTGGAGTTGTTTTAACGCATGGGTGTCTTTTTTTAGTTTTTCAAGTTCGGATGGTGTCATTTCAGCATGAATCCGTTCCAGTTCTGCTGTAACGCGATGGCGCTCTTTGTTTTCCATTAACGGATCAGGAACAAGAGTAAGGAACACCCGGTGTGCATTGTCCAGAAAATACTTTTTAATCCGGTTCTCAAGGAAGGGCCCCTTAGAGATCTCATTTCGAAGCCGCTCAAGATCGGCATCGAACTGCAAAATTCTGACGGCATCACCTCCATGAAACCAACTGCTGGCAAATGTCAACAGCAACTTGATCGCATATGGATAGGGTATGTTTGTTACCTCTTTACGATGAAACTCCAACTGATGAATGGCGGATTCAATCATTTTTTTGTCAATGCCGTTTTTCGAGAGATCCTCCAGAACATTAAATATTATGGAGTTAATTTTATCAGCGGCAAATTTTTCAACATCTTTCAATCCGCAGACAAACATGGTATCCCTGTTGTTCGCATCAAAGCCGGTTCCGTCACAAAGAGCAGTTCCGAGTTTAGAATCAATGAGTGCCTTGCGCAGAGGAGATGCGGGATTTCCAAGAAGAATTTGCTCAAGTATGGTTAGAATCAGCACCTCAAAAGAATCTTTGATATCGGCGGTAAGCCATGCCGTGCAGAATTGGCATTTTTTTGATAAATCTTCATTTTTGTTCAATGGGTAAAAATATGTCTTCTTTCTCGGCGTGATCCAGCGGGGATGGGAAGGAACATCGGTTTTCGGATCTATGCTTTCAAAATGCGTGAGGATGTTATCGTTGATGAATTTGAGATGGTTTCTTAAAGGCAGATCCCCGTATGTGTAAAAAAAGGCATTGCTGGGATGATAATGCCGGCGGTGAAACGCCTTAAGTTGATCATATGTCAATTGAGGAATTACGGAGGGATCCCCGCCCGAGTTGTATCCGTAGGTTGTTTCAGGATAAAGGGCATTTAAAATGGATCGGACCATTACCTGGTTCGGCGATGACATGGCACCTTTCATTTCGTTGTATACAACCCCTTTATAAACCAGCTTCACAGAATCAGAGTCTTCTGCAGCATCTTCTATTTCCAGGCGGTGTCCTTCCTGCTTGAAGCTAAGCTCTTCGATGTTGGGGTAAAAGACGGAATCCAGATAAACATCCATGAGGTTGTAAAAATCGGTTTGGTTCTGAGTGGAAAACGGATACATGGTCCAGTCCGATGAAGTAAAAGCGTTCATAAACGTGCTCAAACTTCTTTTAAGCATGGAAAAAAACGGATCTCTTACGGGAAATTTATGAGAACCGCACAAAACAGTATGTTCAAGGACATGAGCAACACCGGTTGAATCAGAAGGAACCGTCTTAAACGCTACACTGAAGGTATTTTCTTTGTCTTTGTTACTGATGTGAATATGCCGGGCGCCGGTTAAGGCGTGTTCAAGCATATAAAGGACTATCCCGATCTCTTTAAGTTCTGAGACCTGTTTGACAAAATAGCCGAAAACACGGTCTCCTTCCTTGATGTCGGGATTGTTGTGATCCAAAAGTGTATTCATAAATAACCCCTTAATTAAAACTGCCTAAAATATATTGTTTTTTCCAAATAGTTCAGCCCTGCCCAGCTGTCACGGAATCATCAACTCCCAAGGGACTATGCAGCGATATACAGGCCCCGACTTTTGCGAACAATTTTGCCCATTTTATGCAGGCGATAAATAATATTGCGAAGTTTTTTGTCTTCAAAACCTGTTCTGGCCTGGATATCGGCAAAGGCTACGCCCTTTCTGAATCGTTTAATGACTTCCAGCGCGCTGTCCGTAGAAGTCATTTCGGTGCTGCCGGTTGATGCCCTGCTTCCGGAGGCTTTTATACCGGAAGTCGCACCCCCGTTTCCGGTCATTGCAGAGGACTTGATGAGCATTTCCAGACGATCCATTTTGGCCATGAGTTTGTCGATATCATTCCGGCTCGGAATATTGTAATATTGCAGGAAGAATTTTACCATTGCATCAAAACTTACGGATTTGCCTTTTTTCTTTGCCATGTGATCCTCCTTATATGAAGGTTAGGATGAAAAGATGACTAGTATAAGCAAAATATCGATGATAAAACTATTTGATAATATATAAAAAGTCAAGTTATACAATTCTTTTGATAGATTCAGAAGATAAAAGAACACAGGCATGAGCAGATAGGAATAAAGCGTTGAAAACAAGAACCTTTCGTGATAATTTAATAATAGTTGAAAAAAGACCCGTCATTGAAAGTTTTCTGTAAACCGATGAAACTATGACTTCACCAAAAACACTGCTGGTTTTTCATAACATCAGACCTCAAAAACACCTGGGGCAGCATTTTTTGGCGAATCAGACTACAGCAGAGATGATTGTGAACCGTTCCGGAATTTTACCGGAAGATGTTGTTCTGGAAATAGGGGCCGGTCTGGGTGCTTTAACCATTCCTGTGGCCCGCATCGCCAGGAAGGTTTTTGCGGTTGAGAAGGATCACAAAATAGTAGATATTTTGAAAACAGAGATTCTTGCGAGCAATCTTTCAAATGTTGTTGTTGTAGAACAAAATATACTAAAAATTGATATTAAATCCCTGGCAGAAAATATCGGACAAGAGCTGTTGGTCATGGGAAACCTTCCCTATAACATATCTTCACAGATTCTTGTCCAACTTATAAAATCCAGAGCAGCGTTAACCCGGGCGGTTTTCATGCTTCAGAAGGAACTGTCTCAACGCATTACCGCACAACCCGGCTGCAAGGATTATGGAAGACTTAGCGTGATGCTTGCTTACTGTGCCGACATAAAAAAAATAGCGGATGTTAAGGCGTCGGTTTTTTTCCCAAAACCCAAAGTCGATTCCGAAGTTCTTGAGTTAAGGTTTAAAAAAAGATTAAAATATTCCGCTGATGATGAAGATCACTTCTTCAGGGTCATCAAAGCGGGTTTTGGAAACAGAAGAAAGATTCTTAAAAATTCGCTTGCGGCAAGCGAATTGAATATTGATTCAAATGCTGCCCAAAATATACTTGAAAGGGCAGGCATAGATCCGGTCCGGCGCGCGGAAACACTTACCGTCGAAGAATTTGTTACACTGAGTAACAATTTGGGGCCTACTTAGTTTCTTAGTTGTAAATATTGTGCATTTTGTGGCAATACCTTTTTATTACTCCGTCGTGTACCTTTATGGAAAAGATGCTTGATGCTGGTTTCTGGATGCTGGCCTGTAAAAAGTGAAATTATTCTTATTTTATCCAACATCGAGTATCCAGTATCAAGTATCTATTCGTTAAACCACTCGGGAAGTTAACTTATTAAAATATTCTGTTTGGTTCCGACTTGTCCGAGTTAGGTTTCACTATAATAGTTGCCGCTTTTTCATTATCCAAGTATTTTTTCGCGGTATCGGACACCTCTTCTTTTGTAACAGAAGCATAATCTTTCATTATTGTGCGGCTCCAGTCGAGCTGTTGAGGATGTTTTTTGGAGCCCGCAAGTACGGTATTAAGCCAGTAATTATTGGTACGCATCAGCTCTTTAATACTGGTAAGGGTTGGAGATAATGCCCGATGCAACTCATCCTGGGCGGCACCATCAGCAACAAGACCGGATACAATTTTCTTTATTTTGTTTACTAACATATTTGCTTCTTCGGGATTAATAGAAACGCCAGCTTGAAAAACCCCATACTCCGGATAAGCCCGGCTCGGCCTGTTAAAGGCAAATGTGGAATAAGCGGAGCCAAGCTTTTCACGGATTTGATCGCGAAGCCTGTCCGAAACAATATCCGCCAGCACGGATAATCGGCGCGTTCGGCTTATATTCCACAGCCCTTCAGTTGGATAGGCCACAATTACCATGCCTTTGGGAATTTTTGTTACAACAGGTATATTATAAAATTGGCCGGCAGGGAATTCAGGCACTCTTGACTCTGAGGATTGGTACACCTGGGTATTAAGGGAGAGGGCTCCCAAATATTTAGCGGCCAGTTTTATGACCGAATCCATATCAAAATCTCCAACAACCGACACTTCCATGGGGTTGGTTTTAAGAGATGTTTCGATCCATGACCGGACATGCTCGAGGGTCAACTGCTTAAATTCTTCAAAAGGGGGTAGTCCGAAACGGCTGTCTCCTCCGGCTAGAAAACGGTTTCCCGAAAGTAACATGGCGCCATCTACTGAACCCGAAAGTTCCAAATATTCCTGCCTGAATCGTTCCATGGAAAGGGTATACGCATCTTCGCGAAAACCCGGATCCATCAGATGTGCATAAAGGAGCTGAAACAAAAGCGGTACTTCGTAAGTAACGGTCTCCCCTTTGAAGCAAAAATGATCTTCCGCAACATGAAAAAAAACATCCGTGCTTTTTCCCGCCATGGCACGTTCAAGCCCATCCTTGTCCAATGCTCCGAGTCCGCTTTCGTTAATTACTTTGGTGCTCAGCGCAGCAAGGCCGGGTTTTGTTAAGGGTTCGGAAGCTCTGCCCGAGCCAAAGACAAGGTTGATAACCACTTGATTTGCTATGAAATCAGTTTTCTTAAGATTAAGCCGGACACCGTTTTCGAAATCGATCTGGACAATCTCAAGATCAGGGATTTTTGTTGTCCGGACAATCCGGGCTTCTTTCCCGGGTTCCTGAAGATATGGAAACGTCACGGTTTTCTTTTCAGCGGGTTTTGATACTTTCACCTTATTGCTTTCGTGGTAGGCTGCGAGTATCTGAGAACGGGCCTCTTTATTTGTTCCAGTCAATTCCGCATTACCGGTTACCAATATAAGCCTATGTTCCGGCGACCAGATTTTATTGAAGGCATCATTTACATGTTGCAGTGTCAGCGAGTTGATCAGCGGAGTAAAAAGGTCTTTTTCCTGTTCCGGTGACATAAATACTCGGCTTGCGTTAAGGTCCCATAATATCTTTTGTGCCAAATGCCGACTGTTACGTGTGGAAGCATTTTTTGCGGCGTTGTCAAGCTCTGAAAGAAAATCTTTTTTTACCCTGTCCAATTCTGATTTAGTAAACCCGAATGTCAATGCCTTCCTTAAGATTTGTTCGATAAGAAAAAGAGATTTCTTCCAGTTTTCCGGGCTGCACTCGGCACTGATTTCGGCAAATTTAATTTGATTTAAAAAAATTCCTGAACTAATTGATGCCGAGGTAAAGGGAGTACCTGCTTTCCTGACCACAGCATTTAAACGGTCCTGGACAATTCGATTGGCAATATTTTCGATCAATCTC
Source organism: uncultured Desulfobacteraceae bacterium (assembly GCA_964539365.1). GTDB lineage: Bacteria > Desulfobacterota > Desulfobacteria > Desulfobacterales > UBA11574 > S5133MH16. The sequence goes on from CAZIIV010000015.1 coordinate 15,884, forward strand.
TGTCTTTGAAAGGCATAAGAATCCGGTTCCCTGGAAATTTTTTTTACAACTTCGATGCTTGTGGTTGTATTTCCTGCTTCTTTTTCAAGGTGGTAAAAGGGTTTTATTCCAAAATGGTTGATCTTTCCAATAGCGGGTTCCGGCAAAGGAGGCGCCCGTTCGGATAATGAGGAGAAATTTTCCTTTATTAGCGAGACTGCCGATTGGGTAGCAATATCTCCCACCATTACGAGTATCATATTCTCCGGCCTGTACCAGGCATCATAAAACGCTTTCAAGCGGCTATGGTCAGCATTTTTCAGTATTTCTTCTTTACCCATGGGAAGTCTTTTAGATAGTTTCGCATGGGGAAATTCAAAGTTCAATGTAGCAACATATGTGCGGTACTCTGCCGAGTCGCGGGTCCGCTTTTCGGCCAGAACCACCCGCCGTTCACTGTCAATCTCCGATGGCAGAAGAAGCGCACCTTCAGCATAGTCTTTGATAACTGTCAGCCCTTTTTTGAGGTTTTCCTTGCGGCCGTTGGGCAAAAGAATGTCATAAACGGTTTCGTGAAAACCGGTATGGGCATTCGCATCGGCTCCGAACTCCATCCCGATACTCTGGAAATATTTTACCAGTTCCCCGGGATTAAAATGTGTCGAACCGTTAAACAGCATGTGCTCTAAGAAATGAGCAAATCCCTGTTGATCATCTGACTCGTGCAGTGAACCTGCCTGAACATTCAGATGCATACTGACCCTGTCTTCGGGTCTGTGATTTTCCATCAATACATATCTGAAACCATTGGGCAGTTTTCCAAATATAACGGCCGGGTCCGGAAGTAGGTCGCTTTTTTCGTGAGGCCATTTGACAAAAGCGTGGAGATGTTGAACAGAATTTTTTTTGCCGCTTTGGGCATATTGATTAGGTAGAACACATGAAAATAAAGCCCCTATTAAAGCGACACAGAATAACACCTTTATAATAAAAGGAGCAGAAAGTTTTCTAAACATGATTATATTTTTAAAGTATACGAGAAAAATTGTTCGTAGAAAGATAAAAAGCCTTCAGCATATCCGGTGTTGTTTATGTGGTATACTGAAGGCTTGATTTCTTTTACGTCAAAACATTTTGTTGGAAGTTAAAAGCCAAACCCCGTCGATTCACTGCTTAAATGTTATTTTTTAACATAAACACCACGTGACTTTGCTTCAATTTCCCCTTTTTTTGTAAGTTTATACAGCGCATTGCTGAGCTGTTTTGAATTAAAATCGGTCTTTTCTTTAAGCTGAGCGATGGTAATTCCTTTCTTGGTCTTCTCTATGGCATTTAATATAGTATCAATAACTGTCGGCGGTTTAGCAGGAGCCTTTTTTGGAGCCACTTTTTTCTTTGCCACAATCTTTTTAGGGGCGACAGCAGTTTTTTGGGGCTGTAATTTTTCAACCTGTTTAATGATCTTTTCAACTTGTTTGGAAAGTGAGGCAAGTGAACTGCTTATGGTCTTCAATTGAGCTTTTAATTTCTTCATTTGGTTTTCCTCCTTGATCGCCGATTTTTTGCACGATTAACGTCCTTTTTTAGTTTACTATATCTCTTTTTTTTAAAAGTCAACCAAATAGTGTCCGCACAAAAAACACTAGTTTTTATTCAGCATTAAATATGTAGGACATAAAAATGTCCATACAATAGTTGACAATGCTTTAGTCTTATGAAAATAATTTTAGTTGACGTAATTTATTGTCCCGCTCATTGCGTAAAAGAATTTCCGAGGTGTTTACTTAAAGACCCTAATGAAAAATAAATCTCGAATTTCCTATAAGAAAGCACTGAATTCTTCTCAGTTGGAAGCTGTCAATTTCAAAGAAGGGCCGCTTCTTGTCATCGCAGGAGCGGGAAGCGGAAAGACCAGAACATTAACCTACCGGGTCGCACGTCTGGTAGAAAATGGCATATCTCCAGACTCTATTCTTCTATTGACATTTACACGGAAAGCATCCCAGGAAATGCTGAGAAGAGCTGCAGCGTTGCTTGACAATAGGTGTGAAAGGGTTGCCGGAGGGACGTTTCATTCTTTTTCCCATGCGGTTCTGCGAAGATATGCTTCCAACATAGGGTTCGACCGTGACTTTTCCATTATAGACCGTACGGATGCTGAACAGCTCATCAGTATGTTAAGAAAGGAAATGGGAACATTTAAAAGAGAGGGTTCTCTTCCCAGAAAACATACTCTGGTCAATATTTTCAGCCGGGCTGTCAACAAAGCGATATCTGTTGAAGATGTTGTTTTAAACGATTATCCGCATTTTACGCCTCAGATAGAAGCCATCGTTGCGCTTTCCAATGCGTACCGAAAACAAAAAGCCGAGAATAACTTCTTTGATTATGACGACCTTCTGGTGTATTTAGAGATGCTTTTAAAAAATCACTCTGAAGTTCGTGACAAAATCTGCTCAACATACCATTATATAATGGTCGATGAATACCAGGATACCAATAAGATTCAGGCGGAGATCATATATCTTCTTTCCGGTATCAACAAAAATGTCATGGTTGTCGGGGATGATTCACAGAGCATTTACGCGTTCAGAGGTGCAAATTTTGAAAATATCATGAGGTTTCCTGAAGTGTTTCCCGGCACTCGAATAATCCGGCTGGAAGAAAACTATCGCAGTGTCCAGACCATATTAAAGCTTACCAACGTCATTATTGAACGGGCTACGCAGAAATATTCAAAGCTTCTCTATACTCGAAAAGCCGGCGGGTCGTTACCACTGCTGGTGAATACACGGAGTGAAAACAGCCAATCTCGATTTGTAGTTCAAAAGATTCGGGAGATTCATCGCAAAGGCATTCCTTTGAACCAGATCGCAGTACTTTTTAGAGCAAGTTTTCATTCTTTTGATCTTGAGATCGAACTGGCCAGGCAAGGAATTTCTTTTATCAAGGTGGGAGGTTTTAAATTTATGGGATATGCACATATTAAGGATGTTCTGGCCCATCTCAGAGTTATTTTCAATCCCCTTGACAGAATAAGCTGGTATAGAATACTTCTCCTTTTAGATCACATCGGTCCAAAAACCGCTATGGATATTTATGAAACAATCTTAACTGAACAAGCAGGATATACAGGGATTTTTGCCATCCAACCCAAATCCGGACGATTGAAGGGTATGGTTGGATTAAAGGACCTCTTTTCAACTATTGATTCAAAACCCATGTCCGTTTCCCAACTGGGTGAAGCTATTGTTAATTATTATGTCCCCATATTAAAGGAAAAATATGATGATCATCCCAAACGTACCAGAGATCTTGAGCATTTGGTAACCATAATGGAACGATACAACACTCTCGAACAGTTTTTGACCGATATGGCCCTTGAGCCGCCAAATACAAGTCTCAATGACTCTTTTTTTGCCGACGATCAGGATGAGGACCGTCTCATTCTTTCAACAATACACTCCGCCAAAGGCCTTGAATGGCATACAGTGTTTACCATATGGGCTCTTGAGGGAAGATTTCCTTCCATACATGCCTTGCACAGTAAAAAAGAGCTTGAGGAAGAACTGAGGCTTATGTACGTTGCCTCAACGCGGGCAAAAGAAAATCTGTTCTTTACCTATCCGGTTCAGGTTTATGATAGAAGTTCGGGAATGATCTTGAACCGCCCATCCTGTTTCATCGATAACATTCCTGAAGATATCCTTCCAGAACATTCGGCGGGCACTAAGTAAGGGTGCATTACCCGTTTGTTAATTACTATCCAAGACTTTTTGGTGTCAGGTGTCAGGTGGCAGCTAATTCGTTTCTTACTCCTGACACCTGACACCTGATTGCAAGGCTTTCGCTCAAAAAATGAATAAGTTAACGTGTGATAACCATTTTAACAAATCGGCAATGCTCCCCTAAGTAACGTCTGAACTTAGGGGCTTCGCCCCAATTGGAATAGCAGCCCCGGTGAAATAGAAAAAAAGTTCCGCGGAGGTAAAAATAACGGAGTAATGGAATTATGGGTTTGAAGGAGTTTTTTACAATTCTTCTCCGTCAGTTTCACTATCTAAATAGGCTTTTACAGTTTTTATGTGGTATATTAAAAATAACACAATCAAAATTCCAACAATAATTGAGCCCCATTTCTGGACCAGATCTATCTGAACGTACTGATTGATATGTTTTATAACAGTATTGCCGATCAGGGCATATATGACAATTGAGCTCAACGTGCCGCTAAATACGATTAGAAAATTATTAATGGCTTTGTAATGGAGAAGATATCCAATAATCGACCCAATGACCGGGCCGGTCATGAAAAATGGAAGCATTACAAACAAGAAAAGTCCTATGGTTCCATATTTTTTAATATTGGTTTTTTGCTCTTGCGCAGCAATTTCAGACTGCCTCACCGCCCTGCGAAATAATTTCGGCTGGATGATATTGCGCATAATTAAAACCACAGTACCATAGGCGATAAAGACAATAACAACTTCAAGAAAAAAATTGTATAAAATCGTATAGAAAAGAGATATATCAGCGGAAAGGCATGTCGCAATCCCCAAGGCCCTTCCTCCCATTATATGAAGAATTGCTGTAGAAGACAGGACTCTATAAAGACCGGGATTTGTCAAAAGAAGATACAATAGGTATAAACTGGCTAAGAAGGATAAAATCAGCCCTGTTAATAAAATCCTGACTTCTATCAGATCAAAGCGATCTTTAACAAGATACACTAAAACCTTTAATACGTTACGGACCACGTAGAAAATTTTTTTTAAATATATCATAATGACTCAAAAATTAGCCTCCGGGTGATTTAATGTTTCCTCGTACAAAAGAAATTTTTAAAGCGAATGCGGACAAAATCAATCGAAAACGGCATAACTTTTTCTTTCATGAAAAAAACCTCTTATACTGTATTATTTAAGGGATTGTCAATTATCTACTTTAGCCGAATCCCCACGTTAATTTAATGTTTCGGAAATTCTACAACTTTTTGAAAATACAGGTTTATTAATGGCAATCTGTTTATGCCGTCAGAATGGAAGAATGGAATGCCGGAGTGCTGGAATATTGGGGATAAAGGCGGAATAACCCATTTTAATATTAGATTCGGATTTGTATTAGAGCCGGATATCAGGAAAGAACCAAGCTTCGGCTACCGACGATCAGGATGAGAGCCGGCGTGTTTTTTCAACAATAGACACGGGCAAAGGTCTTGATGAACTATTATATTTCCCGGTGCCGTATAATTTCGCCCTCTATCAGGTAAATGACTTCTTCGGCAATATTGGTTGCATGGTCTGCAATACGTTCCAGGTGACGGGAGATCAAGAGCAAATTGATAAAATACTCCCCATGATCCGGGGTAGCTTTAATGGCGTCCTTCACGATGCGGTGCGCTTCCGCATTGGTTTTGTCGACCTCATCATCCAGAAGGCATACCTTAAAAGCAAGATCCACGTCCAGGTTTACAAGGGCATCCAAGCTTTTTTTGAGCATGGCTTCGGCCTTTTCAGCCATTGAATGAAAATCGAAATCGAAGTACAGTTTTTTACCCTTTGAGATATATTTTACCCCCCGGGCAATATTCACGGCTTCATCAGCGATTCTTTCAAGGTCATTATTGATCTTGATCACCGCAGTGATAAATCTAAGATCCACCGCAACCGGTTGATACAACGCCAGAATTTTTAAACAGTCTTCTTCAATATCAACTTCCATCTCATCAATTTCATAATCAGAATTTATGATCTTATCGGCAAGTTCCGAATCTCTGTTTTCAATGGCTTTTGTTGCCATGTAGACGCGTTCCTCCACCATGGCTCCCAGACTTAAGATTCTTTTTTTTAACTTTTCCAGTTCTCTGTGAAAATGTTTGGGCATAAAATTCACCTCTAACCAAAACGGCCGGTAATATAGTCTTCGGTCTGCTTGAGTTGCGGCCGTGTAAATAACGTATCGGTATCATTCACCTCTATAAGCTTGCCGATGTAAAAAAAGGCGGTGATTTTTGAAACCCTGGCCGCTTGCTGCATGTTGTGCGTAACAATGATAATGGTAAAAGCTTTTTTCAAGTCGTGAATAAGGTCTTCAATCTTTTGGGTTGCCACGGGATCCAGCGCTGAACAGGGTTCATCCATCAGCAGGACTTCAGGCTCTACGGCAAGGGCCCGGGCGATGCAAAGACGCTGCTGCTGACCGCCGGACAGACCAAGGGCCGAGTGGTTCAGCCTGTCTTTAACCTCATCCCAGAGCGCCGCCTGAACAAGGCTTTGTTCTACACGATCTTTGATAAGGCGCTTGTCCCCGACTCCGTTTACCTTCAGACCATATGCAATGTTTTCAAATATGGTCTTGGGAAAAGGATTCGGTTTTTGAAATACCATGCCGATTCGGTTGCGCAAGGACACCACATCAACCGAGGGTGCATAAATATCCGATCCGTCGAGTAACAGCTGCCCTTCTACTCGACTGTTCGGTATAAGGTCGTTCATGCGGTTCATGCATCTTAAAAACGTGCTTTTGCCACAACCCGACGGACCGATAAGGGCCGTGACCTGTTTTTCGTAAAACTCGAGGGAGACGTCATGTAACGCTTCAAACTCCCCGTAATAAAAATTCAAATGTTTTGAAGCCATTTTCAGTGCTTTTTTCATATTCATCTCTTTTATTGCATGCGCCTTCTCAGTCGGGAGCGCCATATAATGGCGATCAAATTTAAACCCAGAACCAGTACAATCAACACCAGGGCCGTGCCGTACTGAAGATGGCGCGTGGCTTCAATTTCCGTGCCGGCGGTGGCCAGCACATATATATGATAGGGCAATGCCATTATTTCATCGAACACAGAGGATGGCAGGCGCGGTGAGAAAAATACCGCAGCGGTAAACATAATGGGTGCGGTTTCACCGGCTGCCCGGCTGATTCCCAGAATACCGCCGGTCAATATGCCCGGCAACGCCGCGGGAAGAATTACTCGGAAAATGGTTTGTAATTTTGTCGCTCCAAGAGCCAGGGAAGCTTCACGGTAAGTATTCGGTACGGCCTTGAGCGCTTCTTCGGCGGAACCGATAACAACAGGCAATGTCATTGCACCCAACGTGAGGGCTCCGGATAGGAGACTCACGCCAAATTTCAGGTAAATTACAAAAAATGCCAGGCCAAAAAGACCGAAAACTACGGAAGGTACCCCTGCAAGATTGTTGATCCCCAGGCGAATAATTCTGAGGAACCGGCTGGGACGGGCATATTCGTTTAAATAGATTGCCGATGCCAAACCAATGGGAAAGGCAAAGAGTATCGCTCCCAGACTAAGACCTATGGTCCCCACAATGCAAGGAAGAATACCTCCTTTGGTCATGGAATCCATGGGCGGCTGGGTTAAAAATGTCCAGCTAATGGCTCTCCATCCATTGGAAATCATGAAATATAATATAATCACCAGGGCAATACCATTAATCCATGCAGCGGTACGGAAAATGCCGAACACGATTTTTTGGATATATTTCCGCCTTTTCATGGTAGAGGAAGCGGATTTCGAAATTTCGCTTTTAGTTTGTTCGATTTCTTCGGGTGTTGTTTTTAAATGGGACATCAAAAAATCGTCCATAACACTGATTCTTGTTGTTTGCATACTGTCTGCGCCTAAAGTGACGCCTCACCAACCTGCCGGTATTTATGGGAAATATGCTCAGCCATGACATTAAATATAAACGTAAACATAAAGAGCACAATCCCGGTGGCAAATAGCGCATAGTAGTGATCGCCGCGAAACGGTGCTTCAGCCATTTCAGCAGCTATACTGGCCGGCATTGGCCGAACCGGATCGAAAATTGATGCGGGAATCATGGCGGCGCCACCCGCAACCATCAGCACGACCATGGTTTCACCGATTGCCCGGGACATGCCCAAAATAACCGCCGTGCTGATACCGGAAATCGAAGCCGGAAGTATTACCCGACCAATGGTTTGCAAATGGGTCGCTCCAAGGGCCAATGACGCCTCTTTCAGATTGGTGGGCACACTGTAAATGGCATCCTCCGAAATACTGCAAATCGTTGGAATTGACATAAAAGCCAGCATAACGGAGGCATTGAAAATGTTCAAACCGGTCGCGACATCAAAGACCTCCTGTAAAAACGGTGCCACCACAATCATTCCGAAAAAACCGATGACCACCGAGGGAAGTGCCGCAAGAAGTTCCACAATGGGTTTCACAATCTCCCGGAAACTGTGGCTGGCCATTTCCGCCAAATAAACAGCAGTCATGACTCCCAGCGGAATAGAGATAACGGCGGAAAAAATCGTGACCGCCAAAGAGCCGATGATCAGCGGAAATATTCCGAATTCCGGTGGATCATACGTGGGATACCAGTATTCCCCGAAGATAAAGTCTTTTACGGAAACTTGTTTGAAAATCGGCAACCCTTCCATGAATAGAAATACGGAAATCATAAAAAGAATCGCAATGGATGCCGTCGCAATACACAAGAACAGATAATGCATCCATTGTTCTTTAATTTGGCGGATGTTTGCCATTTTACTTTCTGGTTCTACTCTCTAAACTGTTAATCTTTTGTGATGGGGTATAATCAATACCGTGACGCACAAGAGTTTCATTGTGCGTCACGGTGTTGCCCGTTCTTCTATCGCAACTTAATACAATGGTACGTAGCCTGACTCTTTAACCAAGTTTTGACCCTTCCGGGGGTGGAGGACGTAGTTAATAAACTTTACGGTGTCGTCCTCGGGCCAACCTTGCGTAAACATAAAAAGCGGGCGGCTGATGGGGAATGTTCCGTCAAGAGTCGTTTCCTCGGATCCAACCACACCGTTTACAGAAAGCGCTTTTACGTCTTTATTCAAATATCCGAGACCGATATAGCCGACGGCGTATTTATTTTTTGCTACCGCTTGAGCCACGGCCCCGTTGGACGCTTGAAGCAGGGCGCCGGGAAAAACCTTTTCCTTTTTCATGACCTTCTTTTCCCAGACTTCATAGGTCCCTGAAGACGTGTCACGGGATATCACCACAACCGTTTTATCCGAGCCGCCTACGTCCTTCCAGTTTTTTACCTCACCCTTATAGATGGCTTTTAGCTGATCCATGGTAATGTCCTTCATGGGATTGCTCGGATGGACCACAGGTACGATGCAGTCATATGCAACTCGGAAAGGAACCGGATAAGCCCCTTTTTCAACGGCAAGTTTTACCTCTTTATCTTTAATGAATCTGGAGCTGTCCGCAATGTCGGTGGTACCGTCAATGATTGCCTTAATACCGTTACCGGATCCGCCGCCGGAAAGAGAAATGGACACATCCGGATTTTCTTTCATATACGCTTCCGCTACTTTCTGAGCGATGGGCAGAACCGTTGTAGATCCCTTGATTACGATGTTCCCTGCAGCGGCAACTGCGGCAACACAAAACATCGAAAACGCGATGGTTAATGCAATACTTAATTTTCTCATACTTTTTTACCTCCCATATTTTAATTATTAATAAAATTAATTGTCTTTTGTTAGATATTTGTTAGCGTAATGTTAGGATTATGTTAGCCGCTTGATTTTCACCCCCTTTGTAATAAAAACCCCGATGCAAACGGAGGGGAGCGCATGAAGCGCCCCCCTGATCTCAGGAAATAGTGTTCATCACCGAACATCAGTACTTCAACACGAGATCCACCTGGATGAGATCTTCTTCTATGCTCGGTTCTCTATCAATTTGTTCGGCTTTATAGTAGTCCAACCCAAGAGTGATGTTTTTGGCCAGCCCGAATATGAATTCGATCTCGTTGCCTTGTACATCGGTTTCACCATTGTAGAAATCACTGTCAGGAAGGAAGTCCGGCCATGCATCCTTTTCAAGACGTCTGTAATTATATTTCACCTGCCATTGCCCAAATTTTTTGACCTTTTCGTGTCCAAACTTGATGCCGGCGAGATATCCCAAGTCATCATCACTTGCATCGGAGTTCACATACTGGCTAAAAATACCCACAAAAGGCACCGGACCCAAGAGCTTCATTCCCAATTCCGCGTTTACCCCAACAGCGTCGTAATCGTACTTGAAATTGCCATCGGCATCTCTGGAGTTGGTACCTTCTGAATAGCCGAAATCATTCCCCTCGAGGTCTTGAAAACTATAAAAGGCGCCTGCAAATTTGAGAGACAGGCTGTCCGTAAGCTTGACTTTGGCACCCGCCTGAATGAGTCCCAACCACGGGTCGCCGGTATCACTTTTTATTTCATCCAAGACAAAGAAGCCCGGTGTGGCAAACACCTCAAAATCATTTATTTTATAATTCAAAAACTGAACGCCGATGCCTTCGGGATTGATATCCGAATCCCAGAGCAAATCCTTGGGTTTCCAAAGCGGGTTTTTGAACTTTCCGGCCACCAGGCTCCAATGCTTGTTGGGGTCGAATTGCGCGTAGGCAAGATCGAGCTGGACATTTGAAGTGTCAAAGGTGTCATCCAGGGTCAAGTTTCTGGATCTGGGGTCATCCTGGCCGGAAGCCAGCCGGAACCCGGTTTTCCATCTTTCGTTTATCTCGGTTTCAAAACCGAACCGCCATCTCATTCGCCATCGGTCACGACTTTCCTTGCCGGATTCATCAGTATCCTGGTACTGGTAACGAAACCTAAAATCCCCTTTGACCTTTGTATTCTCCACCCATTTGGGGAGCTTGAACCCCGAACTTTCAACCTCCTTGACTTGGGCTATGTCTTTTTGGGTCTGAATTTCAGACAAAACCTCTCTGGCTTCCTGGGTAGTCAAAATTCCTTTTTTTTCAAGTATATCAATCAAAACATCCGTTTCTTTGGCCCAAACCGGACTATTTCCCTTTATTGCAGGAATTACGAAAATTCCCATCATAATGAACATAAAAAAAATCTTTTTCATCTGTTTGTTTCTCCTATTTTTGTGTTTTACAAATTTTTAACAAAATTATTCTCTTCAGCTCTTTTTCTTCATAACCTGTTGGGTACCATCACCTCCTTTCCGAAAAAAATTCCACACTGAGTTTGTGATGATACTTATAGAGATAGATTAGGAAAAAATTAGATGAGTGTTAAATTTTTGTTAAATGATGCACGGTGGTAAAAAATTGAAACGGATGTGAAACGGGTGAAGAAAAGACCCGTCAACGGGTTATCGATGGGGACATAATTGAAATTTATTTTTACATTGAAAACATGGTCCTGTGGGTCAGATCAGAGATAGATGGCTCTGTCTTGGAGTTTTGTGGCTAAAATTTCAAATTCCAAGCACCAAATAACAAATAAATCTCAAATTTCAATATTCAATGACCAAAACCTTACAGTGCGAGATATTGTTTGGATTTTCGAATTTCGGTCATTGGAAATTGTTTGATATTTGGATTTTGATATTTGTAATTTCAATAAGTCAATAAACTTCTAACAAAGCAAATTTCCTCTGGGGATACAAAGCCCGGGGCAGGATTTTTTACATATTTGAAAGATTAAGATATCGGCTATGCTGCTGGAAAATGCAAAGAAAAGGTACTCCCTTTTCCGGGGGTGCTATCAACGGTTGCGTAACCCCCGTGGGCCTGGATGATGTGTTTTACAATGGCAAGACCGAGTCCCGTGCCCCCAACTTTGCGACTTCGGGCTTTGTCCGCCCGGTAAAATCTTTCAAAAAGTCTTGGAAGGTGCTCTTTTGAGATTCCCGTCCCATGATCCTGAACTCGGATAATCGTCGAATCCTCTTTTTGAACGGCTGAAACATGAACGGAACTCCCCTCATGGCTGTACGTAATGGCATTGTCCAACAGGTTGGCAAGTGCTTGTTCTAAAAGCGCGGGGTCGATCATGGCGAACAGGTTCTCTTCACACACGGAATCAATAGTGACATTTTTTAAATCCGCTTTTTCCCGGCAGTTGCCAATTGCGGTCTGGAGAACATTTTTTATGGGGTTTTTTTGGAGCTTAATCGCTTTTTTTTCGTCATCCTGTTCGATTCTTGAAAGGCTAATCAGATCTTCTAAAATCGCTGTCAGACGATTCACATGTTTTTGGGTAATACTAAGAAACCTTTCGATTTCTTCAGGATTCTTAACGGATCCGTGGCGCAGGGTTTCCACAAACCCTTTGATTGCTGTCAGGGGGGTTTTAATTTCATGGGAAACATTGGCTGCAAAATCTCGTCGTATATTTTCAAGCCGCCTGACCTGAGTTACATCGTTCATAACGACCAATACGCCAATTTGATCTTCACTTGAATCCCGAAGGGAGGTACTGTGTAAATAAATAATTCGTTCTCTCTCTTGATACAATGTAATGTCGCCTTCCAGATTGTCTGTACTGGAAAGCGCCTTTGTTACAAATTGCTGTAATTCAGGATTTCTGATAACTTCTTGAATACTTCGGTTCAGCATATGTTTTGGGGTTTTCTCAAAAATTCGAGCGGCAGCTTGGTTGATGCTGATGATTCGTTCATCCATATCAAAAGCTATGACGCCTTCTTCCATACTTGAGAGAATGGCTTCCAGTTCATTGCGCTGATTGATAATCGTCTTGATGCGATCATCAAGCTGGGCCGCCATCTGGTTCAACGCGTCAGCAAGGCTCCCGATCTCTTGCAACTCGGTTTCCGGCAGCCGATGTAACAAATCTCCACGTGCAAAATGTTCGGCCCCCTGTTTCATTTTTTCAATGGGTCGGCTGATCCGGCGGGAAACATACAAACTGATTCCGGTTGCAACAAATGCAATCAGCAGGCCTCCTATAGCAATTTGAGCTTCGAGGGACTTTAGCTTTTCGTCGATGGCCGTAACCGGCAACGCAGTCCGCACTATGGCAACAACCTTTTTATGGTCCGTTAACGGAACGGCAATATACATCATTTTCTGCTGAAGCGTGGTGCTGAATCTTATGGATCTTCCCACATTCCCTTTTTTGGCCTGCATCACTTCGGGACGCAACAGATGGTTATCCATTCTGTTCGGATCATCATCGGAATCCCCAATAACAATTCCGGAGGGGAGTATTACGGTAATACGTGTTGTTAACGGTTTTCCGAGTTCTTTACATAACGCATCCACGACGTTGGAATCCAGCGGACCCAGAAAATGGCGGACCTGTTTTTCCAAAAGGTACGCTCTGTCCCGAAGATCGCCGGCGATTCGGTCGAGGTAGAATTCTCTGAGAGAGCTGGTGGCGTAGATCGTAACGGCAACCAGAGAAATGATCGTGATCAGAAGATAAGAGGGATAAAGCTGCCAGAGCAACCGTTTCTTTTTTTTCATGATTTTTCTCTAAATCGATATCCGACACCCCTTACGGTTTCGATGTATTTTCCGTATGGACCCAGTTTTTTTCTTAATCCCACAATCTGAACGTCCACGCTGCGGTCCGTAACCGGGTAATCATCCCCCCGAACCGCTTCTACGATTTGATACCGTGTAAAAACCCATCCCGGCCTTTTGGCGAGGTAATGCAGCACCTGAAATTCGGTATATGTCAGATCGATAGGTTTACCGTTAATGCGAACATCTCGTCTGCCGGGATGTATAATAAGCCCATGGTGTTGAATAATTGATGTTTCATCAGACGGTGGTGTTGATTTTCGACGCAAAATCGCCCGAATTCGAGCCGTCAAAATGCGGGGACTAAACGGCTTGGTGATGTAATCATCCGCTCCCAATTCCAATCCGGTAACGATATCCGCTTCTTCACCTTTTGCCGTGAGCATGATGATGGGTATGTCCTGTGTTTTTGAATCATTTTTTAAAATCTTCGCAACCTCCAGGCCGTCGATCCCGGGAAGCATGAGGTCGAGCACAATCAAATCCACCGCCTCGGACTTGGCTGTTTTTAGGGCTTTTTCACCGGATGTCGAGCAAAGAACCTGATACCCCTCTCTGGAGAGATTGTAGCGAACCAGTTCTAAGATATCTTCCTCGTCTTCGACGACCAGAATCTGTTTTTTATGCATACTAACACCCCGTATGACGTATCCGAGCTTGTCCAAAATTTAATATTAACACGATCATATTATTAGACACTTGTTACTACAACATAAAAAACTAATATTTGTGTTATAAAAGAATTAGCATTGTGTTAGATTTTTGTTGTGAAGACCCTTTCCACAGCACTTTTTATAAGCCTCATCCCTGTTCGGCACCTGTGCATATTTAGGATTGATTTGCACGCTGAGCCGTGTTATGTGCCCGCATTAAAGATATTGGCACGCCCGAATCGACCGATTGCAGCTAATTTAATATAACATATTAAAATAAAATACCAATGCCTCAAGAATATTACGTTCTGATTGTCGGTTATGTTTTTGGGTTTTACATGGCCTGGAACATTGGCGCCAATGATGTTGCCAACTCCATGGCTTCTGCTGTGGGTGCCAAGGCGATAACCATTCGCCAAGCAGTATTTATCGCCGGAATTTTGAATATCGTCGGCGCCGCGTGTATCGGTTCCCACGTTACCGATACCATTCGCAAAGGGATCGTTTCAACCGAAGTTCTGACCGATCCCCATCTGGCCCTTATCGGTGCGCTTTCAGCCCTCCTTGCCGCCGCCTTTTGGGTCAGCTTTGCTACCTGGAAGTCATTGCCGGTTTCAACAACCCATTCCATTGTGGGCGCCATGATCGGCTTTGGTATCATGGCCGGCGGTTTCTCGGTCATCAACTGGACCAAACTCTTTGCAGTTATCATGAGCTGGGTGATTTCCCCTGTGTTTAGTATCGTTATCGCCTTTTTAATGTTTAAATTAATCGTATTCATCATATTATCTAAAAAAGATTCGTTTGCCAGAGCATTAAAACTGTCTCCCTTTTTTATAGGCATGACCGTTTTTATCGTTGTATTGTCGTTTCTTTTCAAAACTCCAATGGGCAGCAAACTGTCCATTGGGACTCCTGCCGCACTCGCCGTGGCAGTGGTTTTGGCACTTATTTTCGGATACACCGGAAAGCGGTTACTGACAAGATTAATTAACAATAAAAAATCAAATGGAGCGGAAGAGATATTCAGGCGTATACAAATCGGAACCTCCTGCTATGTGGCTCTGGCACAGGGGGCAAACGACGTGGCCAATGCAATCGGTCCTCTTGCCGTGATTTATTTTTTGGTAAAGACAGGCAGTGTTGGTGCTAAGGTACCGGTGCCTGTTTTTTTGCTGGTGTTCGGTGGCATCGGAATTGCGTGTGGAATCGGAATGGCCGGGCACCGAGTCATGGAAACCATCGGCACAAAAATTACGACACTTACCAATACCCGAGGTTTTTCTGTTGATTTCGCAGCGGCAACAACGGTTCTCTTGGCTTCCAAAATGGGTCTTCCGGTTTCAACAACCCATGCTGCGGTGGGCGGTGTTCTGGGAGTGGGCCTTGCACGCGGAATCGAAGCGGTTAACTTTGGCATTGTTTTTAAAATTATGTTATACTGGGTGTTAACGGTGCCTGCTGCTGCAGCCACCAGTATGGTTATATTTAAGATACTGCAATTCTTTTTATGATTAAGGAGATGCCGATGCGCATACCATTTTTAAAAATGTTTATGACTTCACCGTTTGAAGGTCTTCAGGAACATGCTGAAAAAATTATTGAATGTGCCTGGGCGTTTCAGCAGGCCATGGAGTGTTATTTTGCGGCCAAATGTCAAACATTTGAAGAATTCAGAGAAGAAGTTACCCAGATTGAAAGTCAAGCAGATGCTATCAAGCGTCGCATCCGTGGACACATTCCCAAACGAACCATGATGCCCATATCTAATTTTCTGGTGTTCAGGTATCTAAGAGAACAGGACCAGGTCCTTGACGCAATGGAAGATAGTCTTGACTGGATTTCTTATAGAAGTGAGACAAGGATTCCCCAGGAGCTTGAAAAGGATTTTGCTCTTCTGGTGGATGCGGTTATTGATCCCATCGAGCAGTTGAGCAAATTGGTTGTTGAAGCAAGACTGTATTTTAAAAAGTTTTCCGAGAAACAACGAGTCGTCGTCAAAGATATAATTCACATGCTTCGCCAGCAGGAACACGAAGCGGACAGCTATGAAGATATTATTAAAAAAAAGGTTTTTCATATGGAGGCCGATGCTGTTATGGTATTTCATTTGGTTAGGCTGGCTGAAATAATCGGCTCTATCGCAGATCATGCTCAAAACGCCGGCGACATGATGAGAGCCATGCTTTCAAAATAGGGAAATGGTTTTTGAGTTTTTACGAGTTTATCATTTTATATTTTAATCACGACGGTTTCGTAAAAAGTTCAAATTCAAGGCGT
>CAZIIV010000016.1:0-30477 GCA_964539365.1 uncultured Desulfobacteraceae bacterium
CCCGTTTCTGGTGGTGGGACATAGCTCTTCACTCCGGCTCTGGATTTTTACTCGGGATTATTGGCTTTCTATTGGTGCACGTATTAAACGAAACAGAAGACATTGGCGTTTATATGAAACCAGGCTTCGTAGCCTTTTTTGCCTTCCTGTTTGCACTCGGGATAGGCGCTCTCTGGGAGATCTTCGAATTTTTTATGGATAGTTTCTTCGCCCTGAACATGCAAAAGGAGATGCTCGGTGATCCTTCTGGTTTGACCGACACAATGTGGGACCTGATTGTTGATACTCTGGGAGCCTTGGTAATCACTGTGCTCGGGTACGGCTATGTCAAAACTGCCAGAAACGAATCATTTCTCGAACGGTGGATTCACGGATTCATTAAGAGTAATCCACGGCTTTTCGATCGAAACCGATAGAATTTTCGAAGTAGACGGAACCATTGTTGCGAGCTAACAACGCTAATGTTCGCGCCCAGCGAAGCCCGAATCGTTGGGAGCCTAACGAAAGGCAGGTGAATTTCGATAATGTTACCCAGTGGGTGATCACATAAGGCTAATGCAATAATCTAATTTAAGTTATTGTTATTATAGTTAGTTACCATGGTCCGCCTCCTGACGTCTACCGACTCCCGACGCCTATCCCGACAGCTTATATCATTACTGAAATTTATGAAAAACATAGAAATATATTACTATTACCGGTAATACTTATTACTGGAGGTCAAATTATGAGAGTAACCACAAAAGGTCAAGTTTCAATTCCCCTGCACATTCGCGAAAAATTGGGGATAACTCCAGCAACAGAAGTTGATTTTGTCGAGGAAGAAGGCCGCGTATTTATAGTGAAACAAAAAGGGAAAAAAGCCGTGACCCGGAAATTTGCAAAATTACGTGGCGTAGCAACCGTCAAAATGACGACTGACGTGAATGGGTGAAACCTATATTTTGTTCCGGCCTGTTGCTCAACTTTAAGATCGAGCCGCTTTTATCTGATAGCGTTTGAGGGCCCGCTCTTCGATTCGATCAAGGTCAATATCCAGATCTTTTTCAGGTGAGACCAAATCCAGCCGATATTTCATGGAACGTTTGCCTGGATTCGTTGGGCTATAGGTCCTTAGCACCCCGAGAACGCTGATATCATCGTGTTCAGCGAAGATGTGTTCCCTTCCGAAGTCTATTCTTTTTCGTTTCATTTCTACAATGAGCCGGTTATTCAGCATTTCAAAAGAGAAGGTGCTGAATTCCCCAAATTTTCCGATCCCCAGTATCCGAATCAATCCTGTCAAACTGTTTTCTTTGTAACGTGTATCATGACAAACTACCACAAAAGGAGAATATAGAACGGTTCCGTCTGTTGATTTGGTGACCTCTTGGGCCGTATCAAGTTTTGCCGCAAAAATTTTCAGATCCTGCATGGACAGACTGAATTCCGCCTTGCAATAGGCAAAGTACATGTGGGGGTCGGTCAAGCCGATGGAGACACATGTACTAATCCGTGTTCTGGAGCCGTAAGGCGGATCAATGTAGGTCGGGCAATGACTGCGGATAATATCGTTGGAATCGATATCAATGGGTAATTTGCGGCCGATTTTCCTTTTGCGTTTAAAGGCCGCTGTTTTAAAGGTATAGATGCGTCGGGCCGCCCTCGTGAAAAAACCGCTGTCCAAGTTAACGCTGTTGACCAGTCCATCCGGAAATAGGAGAGTGGCGTTGTCAAATTGCATGCTTGTGCGGAGCTCTTTACGAAAAAGGGCTTCACTCAGGTGCCCTAAAGGATCATAGGAAATCTCCTTTTCGTCTACATCCTTATAAATCAACCCGCCTGGGATGAAGATTGCGCCTTTGTTGTCGAATTTTCCGGTTGCACCTTCCTCATTGATCGCCGGAAGCCGTCCCTGCTGGAGGCAGGACAGCATTCGCCAGAGAGTATCCGTCCGAATCGCAATAAGTTCTTTGATCAATACGCTGTCTATAATCTCTTTTTTGGGGAGCATAATTTTCTTCCATACCTCCAGTTTCGTTCATTCTAACTGACTTCCATATATCAAAAAAAACAAAAAGAGCAAACCCCAAAAGCTGAGGGGGTTTATTGACTGCTTACACTACCGCATCATATCAACGTCAGCAAAATCATGATCCGCCCCACGGGTCAGCTTAATGCTTGATTTCGCTACCAAATTAAATGCTGTCACCCAAGATTTCTCCCGTGTTTCCAACCCGTATTTTCATAGCTTGTTCCAACCCGGATTCCGACCAAATTTGCGTTGAGATCAATTATATGATACCTTTATGATAACTGCAGTAAATTGAGGTAACCGTGTGAGACCGGAAGTAAAGAAAAGTAATTTATATAAAGAGTTCAAAACCGAGGAGCGGTGCTGTATTGTAGAAACAGCGAACGATTCGGGAGATGAGCTTGTTTCCATTTCACGTGCAAGAGTCGAACCTGGTGTGACAACCGCTTGGCACAAATTAAAAGGGGTGTCTGAACGTTATATAATTATTTCCGGGCAAGGACGTGTAGAAATAAGTGACTTAGATCCAGTTGATGTTTTTGAGGGTGATGTGGTACGAATTCCGGAAGATACACCTCAACGAATCACCAATACGGGTCAAATGGACCTTATTTTTTATGCTGTGTGTTCGCCCCGTTTCCAAACCAGTTGTTATATAGGGCTTGAATAAAACCTGTCGCCGGCAATGAGGCTCCCTTAAACAAATCACAAAATCATTCGACTCAGGTCTAATGAACATGAAGTCGATATGGTAATACTTGATTTTTGTTCGTATCTGCAATAAATATAACCTTATTGGAACAACCGGAACAGCCTCATGAGAAACATAGGGGATAGCACCATGAAAAACAAGATTAATTCATCTGTTTATTGGGGCGTTTTATTTACCATTATTTTTGCAACGTTGCCCGTTTCAAGGGTAGAAGGAGGAACCATGGAATTAACAAGCATGGCGTTTAGCGAAGGGGCGATGATCCCCGGCAAGTATACCTGTGACGGAGCGGATGTGTCTCCACCGCTGAACTGGGGGGCACTCCCTCCCGGGACAAAAAGTCTTGCCCTGATCTGTGATGATCCGGATGCACCGGTGGGTACCTGGGTTCACTGGGTTTACTATGATATTCCGGCAGAGAGGGAAGGCCTGCCCGAGAATATCGCAACCGATGAGCGCCCGGCACAGGGCGGCACACAGGGAATCAATGATTTTCGTAAAATAGGCTATGGAGGTCCCTGCCCACCCGGCGGCACTCACAGATATTATTTTAAATTATACGCCCTTGATACAATTCTGAATTTATCTGCCGGAGCCACAAAAAAGCAAGTTTTAAAAGCCATGGAAAATCACGTCATCGGCCAGACCCAGCTCATGGGGAAATACAGACGCTGATTTTTAAGCACTAAATGATTGCAAAAAATAGAATATCGGTTACCTGTGGACAAAGAACCTGAAAGGTGCTAATAGGGGTTCCGAGGCCAGGGTTCCAGTTTAAATCTATTAAGCAAGCTTCCACATTTAAACGCAGAACCTTTAACCCCTTGCACCTTTGAACCCAGAACCTTTACCAAAAGCTTAAAGGAATGGATTATGAAACACCTTTTGTATTCTGTTGTTATTTTTCTGGTGATGACCCAAACCGTGGGTGCAGATGACAGAGATGTCGCAAAGGAATTGTTACAAAGAAAGGTTGAGGCAGCAATTGCTGTTTTACAGAAGAACGATTTTGATCAGAAGGAAAAGAACAAACAAATCATCGAAATTGTAACGCCGCTGTTTGATTTTCCACTTATGGCCAAACTCTCTCTGGGAAGAAAATACTGGCCCGGCCTGGTCGAAGAAAAGCGACAGAGATTTACCGAGCTTTTTACCCAACGATTGAAGGCGTCGTATCTCGACAAGCTGACCCTTTATACCGATGAAAAGCTTGTTTTTAAAACCCCTGTTCAGGAAAAAAGAAAAATTAAGATACCGACCGAATTGATCTCGAAAAACAACACCATATCCATGCTGTACAAGCTTCATGAGTCAACGAACAGCTGGTTGATTTATGATATAGAAATCCAGGGTGTCAGTATTATTTCGACCTATCGATCCCAGTTTGAACAAGTCCTCAGCAAAGGTACTATTGATGAACTTTTAATTAAATTGGAAAAACCGAAAAATCTTGAAACTAAATAATCCGCTTTAGCTATCTTGCTCTTATCTAACGATTAATATGACAAAACTTCACTCTCTGACGGTCTCTTTTTTCGATAAGGTCATATTAAAGCGGCCCGGACTCGTCATTATCTTTATTTTGGTGCTGGTCTCTTTCCTGGGGTATAAGGCAAAGGATTTTACCCTCGACGCATCAGCGGAAACTCTGGTTCTCGAAAATGACGAAGATCTGCGTTATTCAAGGGTTATCGATTCACGATATGGTCTGCAAGACTATCTGGTGATGACCTACGCCCCTGAAAGCGATCTGTTTTCAGACAAGGTACTGTCAAACCTGGCGCGGTTGCGTAGTGAATTACAAGGGATGAAAAGCGTGTCTTCAGTGGTTTCAATACTGGATGTCCCTTTGCTGGAAAGCCCGCCGGTGCCGATCAAAGAACTGTCCACCAAAGTCCGGACACTGGAGTCTGAAACGGTTGACAAGAAACTGGCAAAAATCGAGTTTAAAAACAGCCCCCTTTATCAAAAGCTTCTGGTCAGTCCGGATCTTAAAACCACCGCACTTCTTATATATTTACCCGATGATAAAGTTTACCGGGATCTCCTTGCCCGTCGCAATGATTTTCGGGAAAAAAAAGCCGCCGATCACCTTACGGCTGCGGAAGCTTCTGAATTCAGGAAGGTCACGGAGCAATTTAAAAATCATCGGGAAAAGATGAGAGAGGCCCGGCATCAGGATATTGCTGAAATCCGTTCGATAATGGACAAATATCGTAAAGATGCCCAACTCTTTCTCGGGGGCGTCAGCATGATTGCGGACGATATGATCAGCTTTATCAAAAACGACCTGAAAGTATTCGGCCTCGGGGTGCTGCTTTTTCTCATCCTTACATTAGGTATTATTTTTAGAAAAATACGCTGGGTCTTATTACCCGTACTCTGCTGTTCTTTTTCCGCGATTGCCATGATGGGACTTTTGGGAGTGTTTGACTGGGAGGTTACGGTCATATCGTCTAATTTCATATCCCTGCAACTGATTATCACTATGGCCATAACCATCCACCTGATCGTGCGATATCGCGAACTCAGTTTGGAAAATCCCGAGGCCGGACAACGGCAGCTTATTCTTGATACGGTTCGTTTGATGATAAAGCCATGCGTGTATACGGCGCTGACAACAATCGCGGGGTTCGGTTCGCTGTTGCTCTGCAATATCCTGCCGGTTATAACATTTGGCTGGATGATGGGTGCCGGGATTATTGTATCCCTGGTCATGGTTTTCCTCCTGTTTCCATCCGTATTGATGCTGACGAGTAGAGAACCTCTGCGCTCCGGGAAAAAACAGCGCTTTTCACTGACACCGTTTTTAGCCGGGTTAACCCAGGCACACGGCACATTTATACTCATAATAAGCTGTATCGCCTTTATATTTAGCGCAATCGGAATATCAAGGCTGGAGGTTGAAAACAGTTTTATCGATTATTTCAAACATACTACCGAGATTTACCAGGGCATGAAAGTAATCGATCAGAAGCTGGGGGGTACCACACCCCTGGATGTGATTGTTGATTTTGAAAAGGTTGACGCATCAGCACCTTCACCTGAATCTGAGACCGCGACGGAAGATGGTGATGAATTTGACGAGTTTGATGAATTTGATGAAGCGGAAAGCAAAGATAAATACTGGTTTACTTCTGCCAAAATGGCGCGGGTTGTTGCCGTACATAATTACCTTGAGAGTCTGCCGGAGACCGGTAAGGTTTTGTCTCTGGGAACCATGATGAAGGTGGCTGAAAAATTAAACAACGGAAAACCCCTGGACAATTTTCAACTGGCCTTGTTATACAGCGAGCTTCCGAAAAAATTCAGAGATATCGTGCTGACACCTTACGTATCTGTTGAAAATAATCAGGTCCGTTTATCCGTTCGTGTCAGAGATTCTGAAAAATCATTAAGGCGGAACGAGTTGCTTGAAAAAATCCGGCATGATCTGGTCAACAAGCTGGGGTTTAAAAAACAGCATGTTCATTTAACCGGAATGCTGGTTTTATACAACAATATGCTGCAGAGTCTCTTTAAGTCTCAGATCCTGACCCTGGGCGTTGTCATAATGGCGCTGATGGTAATGTTCATGATCCTTTTCAGGTCGTTGAAAATCGCCTTGATCGCCATTTCCCCCAATCTGCTTTCCATTGGCGTTGTCCTTGGCGTCATGGGATGGGTAAAACTCCCTCTGGATATGATGACCATTACCATAGCGTCAATTAGTGTTGGAATTGCCGTAGATGACACGATTCACTATATCCATAGATTTACAACCGAGTTTCAAATCGACCGGAATTATATTAATACCATGCACCGGTGTCATGGAAGCATCGGCCATGCAATGTTTTATACGTCCGTGACAATCATTATTGGTTTTTCGATTCTGGTTTTGTCCAATTTTATTCCAAGCATTTATTTCGGCCTGCTGACGGGATTGGCAATGTTGATTGCCTTGATCTCCGCTCTGACGCTTTTGCCGCAATTGATAGTGGTTTTTAAACCGTTTGGTCAGGATGCCATAGAAGCTTAGCTCAGATTTGGAATTTGGTGCTTGGAATTTGTGAGTTCAAAAAATTCATGAACGGTTACGAAGGGGGTTTAATCACATGAGCAAAAGACAACCAAACTTTCTGTTACTGATCTTTTTGTTTCTCGTTTTTTTGTTTACAGGATGTGCCCATAGACCGGTGACTCCTTCCCAAGCCGTATCGGAGGATCCGCAAAGTGATCAGAACCGGCAAATAACGGCCGGTGATACGGAACAAATGCCATCAGACTCGGAAATGGAATATAATTCTGATGAAGATTTTTTTGAAGACGAATTCGAAGAAGATAAAGTGCAGGTGGCAGACCCCCTTTCGCCTTGGAACCGGGCCATGTTTCATTTCAATGACAAGCTTTACTTCTGGGTGACGAAACCTGTAGCCAGAGGATACAAGGCGGTTGCTCCGGATTTTATCAGAACCGGCGTAAAAAATTTTTTCCGCAACATTACCACCCCGATAAGGCTGGTCAACTGCATGCTTCAGGCAAAAGGGAAGGCGGCGGCGATTGAATTTTCGAGGTTTTTTGTAAACACCACCATCGGTGTTCTTGGATTCGGGAGTCCGGCCGACAAATATCCTAAACTTGCCCCTCCCGATTCAGAAGACCTGGGCCAAACCCTTGGCAACTATGGCCTTGGAAACGGGTTCTACCTTGTGTGGCCGATACTGGGGCCGTCCACATTGCGCGATTCAATCGGAAGGGCAGGGGACTTTTTTTTAGATCCCGTAAGCTATGTTGAGCCGGCTGAGGCGTCTATGGGTATCAGGGCATTTGATACGGTCAATAACACCTCATTTCGAATCGGGGATTACGAGTCCCTCAAAAAATCGGCCATAGATCCATATACGGCACTTCGTGATGTCTATCTTCAGGTCCGGGAAAATAAGATAAAAAAATAGTCAACTGTTAGCAAAATTGTATACAACAAGCGGTTTTCATTACCAATAAAAAGGTCTCTCCAAAATTTTCATTAAATATTCGGGCTAAGCCAACTTCCAGTCTGTTTTTCCAAAAAAAATAGGAAGTTCGGCTGCGCATATCGGGCCGACTTTTACGGACCGACCGCTTTGCTCAGCCAGAGAGTCACGGATCATGGCCGCGAAACCCGGCAGGAAAAGAGTTGATTCCGGAGCGATTCGGTCGACATTTTCTCTGGCGAGCACCTGCATCACCCGTTCGGCTGTGAGAACTTCGTAGACAATCGCCATGTCCACGGTATGCCCATCCGTGTCCGCAACCAGGTACCAGAACGGACTTATGGTCGTGGAGAGTACTGCGGTGAGAACTTCGCCGGTGAGTTTTGAGTTGCCCGATATCAGGATCGGCGAATCTTTTTCCGGCCGGTTGATGGGAAAGAGCCCGGTGGGTCCGGGATTCGGGAGTTGTAACACCTCTATTTCGGGCAAGACTTCATCCGGCTTTGCCGCCCAGAGCAGGGAAAGAAAACGCTTTTTTGCAATTTTGCAATGTGAGGGTTTGAGTTGTCCGGAGCGGAGTTTGTTCAGAAACTCTTCTCGACTGTGAAACCCGCAGGCCTTAAAGTCGCTTGAAGAAATATAAGTGTCTATGGGAATGCTTTTTTCGTAAAGGTCTGCCCGTAACATGGATTCATCCTTTCTTTCCTGAACCGTGGCAAGATTTTAAAGTAAACTGTCGATTTCAGACGTTAAGCGTTTCATGATTTCTCCGGCCTTTCCCACAAGGATATAATCACTGGTTCCTCGTGAAAGTGGTGTTCTTTCCGTATTGATTTCTATAATTTTTGCACCGGCACGCTTTGCAATAGAAGGCATAAACGCTGCAGGCTGAATAAGAGCGGATGTTCCGATAACCAGCATGATTTCACATTCCGAGGAGATCTTTTTGGATCGATACAGATGTTGCGGCGGTATCATTTCACCAAAGAACACGCACTCGGGTCTGAAGATACCGCCGCAGTTACAGCGGGGAGGAATTTGGGTGATATTGATTTCGGCTGTTTCTAATCTGCGGTTACAATTCATGCACCGCTGCCATGCAAAATTTCCATGAAATTCGATAACATCCGTATTGCCGGCCATCTGGTGGAGTCCATCTACATTCTGAGTGATAATGGTTTGTAATATCCCCATTTTTTCAAGTTTGGCCAAACCGGCGTGGGCATCATTGGGCCCGGCAGTGTCAATGATTTCTTTCATTCCTCTGATTAAAACATTCCAGACCTTTGCCGGATCTTTTTTAAAAGCATCGATGTGGGCATATTCCATTGGATCAAATTTTTCCCATAGCCCGCCTTTTCCTCTGAAAGGGGGAATTCCGCTCTCCACAGAGATCCCTGCGCCGGTCAATGCCACAACATTTTTTGCGTGAACCAGATCTCTGGCTGCTTTATGAATAAGATCAGTGGTAATCATAGAGAAAAAAAGTAACCGCTGAGTTATAAATTAAACATCATATCACAACCCACTGCGAAACATTCAAGTTTGTTTTGTTTGTCAGCAATACGTTGCCGGCAGGTCTCGACGATTTCATCCATTTGCCGGTCTGTCCGTTCCTGGTTTAAATGAAACAAGCCCAGCTGCCCGACACCGGCTTCAAGAGCAAGATCAAGGACATCGGTAAATACGGAGTGGCCCCATTTGATTGTTGATTTGTATTCTTCCGGGGTGTATTCGGCATCATGAATAAGCAGGTCGGTGCCTGTGGAAAATTCTATATAATCTTTATACGAAAGCCCCCCGGGATGCATAAAACCGAGTTCATTGTCTGTCAGAAAGACAAAAGATTTCCCATCTTCGGTGAATTTGTATCCGCTGCCGTTGTCTGGATGATTGAGCTGAATGGGTGTTACGGTTACGGAGCCTATTTCAAACTCTGTAGTGAATGCTCCCAGATATTTCATCGTTGCTTTTATCTCGGAATATCCCACCGGAAAGTATGGCGGGGCCATGAGCTTGGAGAGTATGCTTTCCACGAATTTGCGGTGAAATGGACATCCGTATAATATAAGTTCTGCTTGTTCGCTGTAAAGCGGTTTAAAAAAGGGGAATCCCATTACATGATCCCAGTGGGCGTGAGTAAAGATGAAATTATACTTATACTGATTTTCATCCACTAACCGGTTGCCGAGCCTCCGTATTCCGGTTCCGGCATCAATGATTATGATATCATCGCATTTGGTCCTGATTTCAATACAGGTCGTATCCCCTCCATATTTAATATAATCTGTCCCTGAAACTGGAATGGAGCCTCTCGACCCCCAGCACGTGATAAGCATAATAACCTTCAAAACAAATTAATTGGTAATTTCAACCTGTCTTTCCTAAAAAAGTATGCCAGATGCCGTCACGTTCCCATTTTTTTAGGATTCGGACTTGATTTTGAGATAGTTCGGAAAGCAAATTTCTTGCCTGACTGCGCAACAGGCCGGACAGAATAAACCACCTGTTATTAAAAAATTCCGGCGAAGCTATGAGATGTTTCATAACATCATAGTGTATGTTTGCTATCACAAGATCTGAAGGTGAGTCAATAAAATCCTCGGCACGCCCCTGAACAATTATAATATGATCTTGCATCTGGTTTAAACGAACATTCCTCAATGCCGTGCTTGCAGCTAAAAAATTAAAATCCACCGCAAGTATGTTTTTGCAACCCAGCCGGGATGCGGCCAGAGCAAGGAGTCCGGTCCCGGTTCCGAGATCCAGAACCGATTCGATCTTTTCCCGGCTGAATACCAGTTCAAGGGCTTTAAGGCAGTCCTGTGTTGTGGTATGGGTTCCGGCGCCGAATACAACCCCCGGATCCAGAAGGATGGACAGTTGGTTGCGGCATGAGTTCATTTTTCTGCATTGCTTTTTCCAGAAGGGAATGATGCGGAACCGACCGACCTCAAAGGGAGTGATTTTACCTCCCTGCCATTGGTTGTAGGTCATATAAAATTCGTCAACAAGGGTCAGCTCCGGGTGTGAGGTTAATATTTTTTCCACTTCACCACGGGAAGGTTTGGCGAAGAAAAGAAAAGAGAACTGATCTTCTTGCCAGTTGCCGATAAAATTGTTGTCGGATATTTTTTTTTCCGGCTTTAATCGGCCTTGAACATAGTATATATAAAGATCTTTGTAAGGGATATCCGGTAATTT
The DNA here is from genome assembly GCA_964539365.1 of uncultured Desulfobacteraceae bacterium. GTDB lineage: Bacteria > Desulfobacterota > Desulfobacteria > Desulfobacterales > UBA11574 > S5133MH16. Next base: position 10,883 of record CAZIIV010000016.1, read on the forward strand.
ATCGTTATTTTCGGATCTGTGCTTTTCTTCACTCATTTTGGGGGGAATGATCCATATACCAGTCCATTGGGTCCAGTATTGTATAGCCCTTGTTTTTCAATTTTCTTTTCAAAGGGGCAATGTTTTGAGTTAAAAGGTATAAAAAAACAGCCCGTTTTCCTTTTTCCCAGTATCTGGCGACCAGAATACTGCCAAATGAAACATGCTCCTCGGTAATGGCATCGACAATTTTTTTCATTTGCCCGAGTTTATTTTCCGCGATAATGCATAAAAGCATTCCGGGTTCTTCTAGTCCCAGAACATTGATAAATTCGCGTAAAAGATCACGGACGGAAACAATACCGATAAGTTTTTTTTGCTCATCGATAACGGGAAACGCTCCGAAACGTTTTTTTTGCAATAGGATAAGGACGTCCTGAAGGGTATCCAACGGAGAGAGGGAAACCGGATTTTTTGTCATGATATCTTTTATTTTAATCCCTGAAAAACGTTTCAATGTTTCCCTGTCGTTGTCACCGATGATATGGGAAGGCGACGAGACACTTCTGATATCGCGATCCGTAACTATTCCAATAAGAAAATTACTTTCGTCGACCACGGGAAGGTGGCGGAAATTATTTTCGGACATTATTTTCCGTGCTTGCGAAATTTCAGCGTCCATGTCAATGGTGATGGCATTTCTGGTCATTATTTTGCTGATGAACATTGTATCCTCCAATGGGTAAAGATATTAGGCGTTCAATAAAATTTTAACATGGTTCGCGGCCAGTTCCGGAAGGCGTTTTATGCAGTATCCTCCCTCAAGCACGGAAATCAGCCTTCCGTCCGAGTATAGTGACGCCAGTGCGACGATCCGTTGCATCAGCCTTGAATATCCTTGTGTTGAGAGATGAATATCTGACATATCGTCGTCAACATGGGCATCAAAGCCTGCGGAAACCAGGATCACTTCAGGGCTGAATGCGCTCAAAACCGGCACAAGATCTCTTTCCACAAGGCCCTGGTATTCTTCATCCCCCTGACCCGGCAACACCGAATAATTCCGGGTCGTTCCGACCCCTTCACCATTGCCGGTTTCAAAAACGCGTCCGGTTCCCGGAAAAGCAAATGTCGGGTGCTGATGAATGGAATAATAAAATACCGTGGGATCTTCCTCAAAAATATGCTGGGTACCGTTTCCATGATGCACATCAAAATCCACGATTCCCACCCGCTGAATGTTCCATTCTATTTGCAGATATCTGGCGGCTATTGCAACGTTGTTGAAATAACAGAATCCCAATGCTCCGTCATGTTCGGCATGATGCCCCGGAGGCCTGACCGCACAAAAAGCATTATCCAGTTTGCCCGTCATGATAAGTCGTATCGCATCCAGTATGCCTCCCACGGCCAGAAGCGCGGTCTCAAAAGTTTCGCCGCAAATCTGGTTGTCCGGGTGGTCAAACGTGGAATTGCCCGAACCACAGGCAACTTCAAAACGTTTAATATAATTTTTTGAATGGATTGTCTCTATCCACTTTAACTCTGCCCGTCTGGCCCGAATTAAGGTCAGTTTAGGGAGAAGATCGGCGTCTTTTATTCCCTGATAAATTGCCTTGAGTCTTTCGGGTGATTCAGGATGGTAGGGACCGGTGTCGTGGCACAGATATCTGTCATCATACAGAAAACCTGTTTTTTTCATATGGTAACCAAAAAAAAATTACTCGATGATTTTCTCAAATATCTCAAATGCGGCTTTAACGGATTTATTTTCCTCGGGCAGCTCAATGGTCGGGCGCCCCTCCAAGTCGTATTCGTATACCATATTATCTTCAGGTATGATTCCCGCAAGTTCCAGGCCGTTATCTTTAATCAGGTTCAAAACCTTATCAGACGGTGCTTCTTTTGCATGATTGATAATCAGATAACTTTTTGCGACACCGATGTTTAAATCTTTTGCAAGATCATTAATTCTCATGGCCGCCTGAAGCCCGCGGCGGGATGTATCGGAAATCGTCAAAAGAATGTCCACATTGTTGGTGGTCAACCTACTGATATGTTCCATCCCGGCTTCGTTATCCATGACGATATACGGATAATTTCCAACCAGCTTATCAAGAAAATTTATCAGAAGCGTGTTTGCCGCACAGTAGCATCCCGGACCTTCGGGTTGACCCATGACAATAAGGTCGAAACCGTCGTCCTCGACAATAGCCTGCTGGAGTTTCATTGAAATGAACACATCTTTGGTCATTCCGCCGGGCACGACCCCTTTTTTCATTTCTTCACGGGCGTTGCCCAAGGTGTCGGCCACTTTAAGGCCGAGGACCTCATTTAAGTTTACGTTGCTGTCTGCATCTACCGCAAGGATCGGTGTTTTGTCCATTTTTACCAAATACTTAATGAGCAGTCCGGCCACAGTGGTTTTTCCGGTGCCCCCTTTTCCTGCAAGAGCGATTGAAAACGGCATGTTGTCTAATTTCCTTTCCAAGGAGACCTTTGCAAAGATTTCTCCAAAATGATAGATTTATAAATTCACGAATTCTACAAAAACAAATTAAGTCAGATGAACGGATCAGTCAAGTACCTTTTCTTTATGTGAGGTTTGAAACCGTTGAACAGGTTGAAAAGATTCAAACTCCTTGCAATAGATCAGGGGGTATGCTAATTCTTAGAAAAATAGACAACAATTACCAATGGAGTATCCGGATGGATTTTGAACTGACCAAGTCACAAAAAGAGATTCAAAAAGCGGCAAGAGAATTTGCCAAGGGTGAGTTCCTCAAGGAGCTTGCACTTGAGCTTGACAGAAACCACGAATTTCCGGAAAAAATATGGAAAAAAGCCGGTGAACTTGGTTTTATCGGCATTCACTTTCCGGAAAAATATTCCGGCCAGGGTCTTGGCGTTCTGGATAACATGCTGGTTGCCGAAGAGTTTTGCAGCCGGGATTCCACCATTGGCAGTGCGTTGATTCTCGCCGGTTTCGGGTCCGAATGTATTTTACGTTTTGGGAGCGATGAACTTAAAGAAAAATTTCTGCCGCCGGTGGCAGAGGGTGAAATGCTTTCCGCAGGTGCTTTCACAGAAGCGGATCACGGCTCTGATATTACCTTCATGAATACCCTGGCGGAACCGGATGGGGAGGAGTGGGTTATAAACGGCTCGAAAATATTCATCACCAACGGCGAACTCGCCTCGTTTTTTTGTGTTCTCTGCCAGACCGATCCTGAGTCCAAACCTACTCACCGCGGGATGAGCCTTTTTCTTGTGGAGGCGGATCGAAAAGGGGTATCGGCTACAGATGTTGGGGATAAGATGGGTGTTCGCATGATGTCCACGGCCGAGATAACCTTTAAAAATGTTCGCATTCCCGCTTCAAATCTTATCGGGAAACAAGGAAAAGGATTTTATCATGTGCTGGAATTTTTTGATGAAAGCAGGATTCTGGTAGCGGCTCAGGCACTGGGAACGGCTCAAGGGGCTTTTGATCGTGCATTGGCATATGTAAAGCAAAGGGAACAGTTCGGCAGAAAAATTGCTCAATTCCAGGTGACACAGCATAAACTGGCGGACATGGCCACAAAAATTGAGCTTGCACGACTTATTACTTATAAGGCTGCCTGGAACTTTGACCAGGGTCGCATCGATCCCAAGCTGACATCCATGGCCAAGATGTATGCGGCCCGTACTGCCGTGGAAGTTGCAGACGAAGCCATCCAGCTTCTGGGAGGGTACGGATATATGGCAGAATATGAAGTGGAGCGCTTTTACCGGGATGCCAAGATTACCGAGATTTATGAGGGTACAAAGGAGATTCAGAAGAACACCATTGCCAGTGCGGTTATCGGAAAGTTAAAGTAGAAATTTAAAAAAAGAGTAACCGTTCAAGGTTCAGAGGTTCAGAGTTTCAACTGAAAAACATGAACATCGAACATCGAACGCCCAACATAGAATGTTGAATGAAAGACAAAAACAAGAGCAAGAATTTTACTTGATTTTAGAATAAATTGAGGAGCGAAGCGACATCATTATTCGACGTTCAATGTTCAATGTTCGATGTTGGACGTTCATCTTTCAAAACAATCTCGAACTTGAACCTTTGAACCTTGAACGGTTACAACAAAGGGGGGATTTTCATGTTGAATATAATCAAAAAATCCATGTTAACCGGTATTGGCCTTGCGTTACTCGCAAAGGATGAGGTCGAAGATTTGGCCAAAGAGCTTGTAACCAAAGGCAAAATGTCCGAAAATGAGGGGATGAAATTTCTTGAAGAGCTTCAGAAAGATCTTCAGAAACGGTATGAAGAAACTCAAAACAAACTTGAAGACCGGGTACAACAGACTGTTAAAGATTTTATGAAAAATGCGGATGTTGTAACCGGAGACGAATTGAAGGGATTGAAAAAAGAGATAAGGGAACTGAAAAAAGCGATTAGCGAAGGTTCGGACACAGCCAAATAAAGCGCTCTTATCCAACATAACACCATTCTTGCCCAATGCTTAGTATAAGAAAAATAGGCGTGGTCGGCCGAACATACCGCCATCTTGCCCGTTATCGTCAGATCTTAATGGTTTTTTTTAAGTATGGTTTTGGAGATCTGATAGAACTTTTAAAGATAGAGCAGTATATTGAAATCGGTCTTCAGCTGATTTCAAAAAATCGGCGCAACCGTCTTGAAAAGCTTTCCAGAGCGGAAAGGGTAAGAATGGCCTGTGAAGAACTGGGACCGACTTATATAAAATTCGGCCAAATTCTTTCCACCCGTCCCGATCTTATACCGGTCGATTTCATAAAAGAATTGTCGAAACTCCAGGATAATGTCCCGTCCAGCCCTTTCAGTGAAGTAAGCAGGATTATTGAGTCAGAGCTGGGAGCCCCGCCCGAAGCCATTTTTGATTATTTCGAAAAAACTCCCCTCGCGTCAGCCTCCATCGGGCAGGTATACAGAGCAACATTAAAGGACGGTGAAGCGGTGGCCGTCAAAGTTCAGCGCCCCGGAATCAGAAAGATCATAGAAGTCGACCTTGAAATCATGTTACATCTGGCGACCCTTATGGAACGTCATGTAGAAGAGATGTCTTTTCACCAACCCGTAAAAATTGTAGGGGAATTTGCCAGAACGCTGGAAAAGGAAATAGATTATACCATTGAAGCAACCAACATGGAACGGATTGCGCACAATTTTTTGAATGATCTTACCATCTATGTTCCAAAGGTTTTTCGGGATACCACAACGGAATCCATACTCACGACTGAGTTTGTGAAGGGTATCAAGGTATCTGAAATCGATCGCCTGGAAAAAGCGGGGCTTGATAGAAAATTAATTACCGTTCGTGGGGCGGATATTGTTTTAAAGCAGATAATTAAACATGGTTTTTTTCATGCGGATCCGCATCCCGGCAATATTTTTGTGCTTCCTAACAATGTGATCTGTCTCCTGGACTTTGGGATGACGGGATCTGTTGACCGGCGTACCAGAGAAGACTTTATCGATCTTGCTGAAAGCGTGGTGAACCGGAATGAATCTCGGGCCACGCAGGTTCTTTTGAAATTAACTTATTGGGAAGAAGATCCCGATATTCGTTTGCTTGAAAAGGATGTTGCCGACTTCATGGGTCAGCATCTTCATAAACCTTTAAAAGAGATTAAAATCGGTAAACTGCTGAACAATCTTCTTGAGACGGCTTTCCAACATCGCCTCAGGATTTCGCCTGATATTTTCCTCATGCTAAAGGCGTTCAGCGCCATAGAAGGTGTGGGTCTCATGCTGGATCCGGAATTTGATATGATAAAGCAGGCGGCACCGTTTATAAAAGAGATAAAACTTGCCAGGCTGTCTCCCCAAAGGATTACCGGTGATATTTTCAGGCTTGCGGTAGAACTGTTTCAATTTGTGGAAAATTTCCCTAAGGATATACTATCCATAACCCGGTTGATCAAACAGCAGAAACTTTTCCTGAATCTTGAATACAAAGGGTTGGATAAAATGCTTTCCACATATGACCAGATAAGCAACCGGATTTCCTTTTCGATCATCATTGCCGCCTTAATTATCGGGTCCGCTCTTGTTATTATGTCCAAAGTGCCTCCTCTTTTTTACGACATATCCCTTTTAGGTATTGTCGGATTTCTCGCAGCGGCAATCATGGGAATATGGCTTTTGATTGCGATTTTAAGGAAAGGAAGATTATAACACCGTATATTCCGGACCTTCTCCGCCTTCCGGGCAGGTCCATGTTATATTCCGGTAAGGATCCTTAATATCACAGGTTTTGCAGTGAAGACAATTTGACGGGTTTAGTTTGAGCCGGCGCAGTGAGGTGTTTGGGTCCGTCTCGATTTCATATACGTCACCCGGACAAAATCTGGTGCAGGGGCATCGGTAAGTCTTAAAACATTCCGTAACGCACAGGTCCCGGTCATGGATGATGATGTGGCTGGGTTGATCCTCCCGATGCATGGTTTTGGACAGATAGACCCCGGTAAGTTTGTCAACATACAAGACCCCGTCCAATGTCTTTTTTTCAGGGGTCGAAATATCATCATCGCTTTCCTTTATCGGCCTTAATGTTTTGTAATCTTGTTTAATGGGCATGTTGTCATACACCCCCCGACCCTTTGTGACATACTGAGCTCCCAAATGAATAAACTTAATCAGGCCTTTTTTGGACAGGGCCTGTGAAGAATTTCTAACCTCGAAAATTTCTTTTTTTGCCCAGCTGTTTTCAAACAGATCAGGGTAGACGCTAAGAGTTTCCCGAGTAAAGCTGTTCTTCTCAAAAGCGGTTATGACGGCCTCCGCTGCCAGCATACCCGATTTCATGGACAAATGAATCCCCTTTAGCCCGGGAGTGTTCTGCATTGCCGCGCTACCGCCGACAAACATCCCGCCGTCAACGGCAAGTTCGGGAATAGTAAAATATCCCCCGGTTGAGACCGTTCTGGCACCCTGTTCCAGGACCTTTCCGTTTTTGAGTATGTCGGCGATAAACGGATGCTGTTTATATTTTATGAACTCGTCATAAATATCGAGGCCTGAGTTTTCATAGCAGAGCCCTACGAGAAATCCCAGAGCGATCTTGTTGTCTTTAATCTCATAAATAAAGCCGCCGCCCGGAGGGTTCAGCCCCAGAGGATATCCAAGGGTATGGATTTCGTTCCCCCGGCCGGAGGTAAAATAATTATCTTCGGGAAGCTGTATAACCTCTTTGATTCCGGTTTCAAACACCTGGGGCATTTTCCCGGAAAAAAGATTCAGTTTTTGCGAAATATCCTGTATCAGGTTTCCTCTTGCTCCTTCGCCGAATATCGTAACCTTTGCCAGCAAATCTATTCCGGGCTCAAAATTACTTTTGGGCTTTCCGTCTTTTCCAAGGCCTTTATCACCGGTACGTACCCCGGTTACGGTTTTTTGATTTTCGGCATAAAGAACTTCCGTACCTGCAAAACCCGGAAAAATGTTTATGCCAAGGTCTTCAGCAATACGGCCAAGCCAACGTGTAAACTTTGAAAGGCTGATGATAAAAAAGCCTTTGTTGTGCATGTATCGGGGAATAATCGGAATTCGATACTGTTTTTTAGGGGTTAAGAAGTAGAATTCATCTTCCGTAACCGTGGTTTCGATGGGGCACTGTCTTTCCGGGAAGTCCGGGAGCAGTTCCTTTAGGGCCACAGGATTCAGGACAGCCCCGCTTAACGCATGTGATCCGATTTCCGATCCCTTTTCAATGAGTGCAACTTCAAGGGTCATATTTTTCTTTTTGGCGATCTGCATCAACTGAATGGCGCCTGCCAGACTTGCAGGTCCGCCTCCGACAAACAGCACATCAAAATCGATCTTTTCACGTTCAATTTTCATTTCAGTAATCCTTTTTGGATCGTTCAAGGTCCCTTTGCTGGTCTCGTCGTTTAATGGTCTCCCGTTTATCATATTTACGCTTCCCCCTGGCAAGCGCAAGGGTAAGTTTGGCCTTTCCGTTTTGGAAATACACCCTTAAGGGTATCAGGGAAAATCCCTTTTCATTGATTTTTCCATACAGCTTCTTTATTTCATTTTTATGCAACAGGAGCTTTCTTTTTCTTAGGGGATCATGGTTGTCATAATGGGCAAAAGGATAGGCAGCGATGTGCATCTGGTGAATAAACACTTCGCCTTTCTTAATCCTGGCATATGAATCTTTCAGGTTAATGCGGCCGAGTCGAAGCGATTTAACTTCGGTTCCCAAGAGGACCATTCCGGCTTCGTATGTATCTTCGATAAAATAGCTGTGTCTGGCTTTTCTGTTTTCAGCTACGATTTTTATATGGTTTGTGTTCAAATTCTGTTTTCACCTAACCCGGACAAGCCGGTACCAAAAATATTTGCCACAAAGCCAAGCATATATTTAATTTGCCCTGAAAAGCCTGGTCTTTTGGGCCAAGCCTGTTCCGCATTGCGGGAGTCAGAGACAGATGGTTCTGTTTAGGGTTTTTGTGTATAAAATAACAAATCCCAAGCACCCCGCCAAAAAACCGGCGGGCAGGCAAATTACAAATAAATTACAAATTACAAATTCCAAACCGGTTCAGATCGATTGTTTTTTTGTTTGGGGTTTTGAATTTCGGTTATTGTTATTTATTTGTTTTTTGGGATTTGTTATTTGGAATTTCAATAAGTCAATGAACTTACAACAAAGCAAATCCCCAACCTTTGAACCCTGAAGGGTTACGGTTATATTCGGGTATATTCGGTTTCAAATAGAATATTTCCGTAAGTACTCAGCACCAATTCCGTGATCCCGGTGTCAGTGGTCTCCTTTAAAACATCTTTAACAAACATCCCGGCGTTTTTAGTATCAAGCAGTTTTATTATATTTTTAACTACCGGTATTGATTGAGGATTCATGCTCAATTTCTCTATGCCCAGACCTAACAGTATGGGTATGTTAACCGGGTCACTCGCCATCTCACCGCATACGAAGAGAGTTACGCCCTTGTCTTTGGCAACATCCGCAACATGTTTAATCATCCGGATAATGGCAGGGTTAAGCGGTTGATAAAGATGTGCAACCTTTTTATTGACTCTGTCCACGGCCAGCGTATACTGAACAAGGTCATTGGTTCCGATACTGAAGAAATCTACCAGCTTGGACATTATATCCGCAATTATAACAGCGGAAGGGATTTCTATCATGATTCCGATTTCAACATTTTCGTTGAAATCTAACCCCTCTTTGTCCAAAGAATCCGCGGCTTCTCTTAAAATCCTTTTTGCATGAAGGACTTCGTCATAGCATGATATCATGGGGAACATAATTCTGACGTTGCCGAATACAGAAGCCCTTAATATCGCCCGAAGCTGGGTCTTGAAAACATCCTGTCTTTTTAAACAATACCTTATACCGCGAAGTCCAAGCGCAGGATTTTTTTCAGCAGAATTGGAAGCATAGGGAGTCGTTTTATCACCGCTGATATCCAGAGTTCGAATGGTTACCGGTTTGGGTGCCATGACCTCGATGACATCTTTATATTTATCAAAAAGCTCATCTTCGTCGGGGAAATCGGGCCTGCTTAGATATTGAAACTCAGTTCTGTAAAGGCCGATCCCGTCTCCGCCGTAATTAATAACGGATACCACCTCTTCAGGAAGTTCTATATTGCCCAAAACCTGCAGACGGATACCATCTCGTGTTTCAGCCGGAATGTAGCTTTCCCGGGTAATGCCTGCTTTATATGCTTCGTATCCGGCTTTTTGTTCTTCAAACTGAATCAGAGTTTGTTCTGTTGGGTTAACGATGACGATACCGGAGGTGCCATCCACAATGATAATGTCATCGTTTTTTATGATACGGGTTGCGTTATCAAGACCCAAAACAGCCGGAATTTCAAGACTTCGGGCGATGATGCCCGTATGCGATGTTTTTCCGCCGTGATCGGTGACAAATCCCTTAATTTTTTCCAGTTGTATTTGGCTGGTTTCCGCCGGGGAAAGGTCGGTGGCAACAAGTATTACCCGTTTGTCAATAGCCGCAATATCCACGAGTTTTGCCCCAACCAGATGTTGCATGATACTGTCGGATACATGTATAATATCATCTACCCGTCCCTGCAGATAAGAATCTGTCATATTTCTAAACATTGCCTTGACGTTGGATACCACTTTTTTAAGGGCCCATTCAGCGTTTACCCGTTCTTTTTCGATGGTTTCGATCGTTCTGCCATAGAGCATCTTATCTTTGAACAGGACCTTGTGAGTTTCAAGAATGTGAGCGTGCTCGCGCAACTCTTCAGGTGTTGTCTCGATAATTTTACTGAGGTTGTCTTTAGCATTTTTTACCGCAGCCTTGAACCGTTTGATCTCGTCTTGCACATTCTCTTCACTGATAAAGTATTTATCAACAACGTCAACGCCTTCCCTGCCGACCAGGTATGCCTTGCCGATGCAAATACCCGGAGAGGCAGTAATGCCGCGGAGTTGCAGTTCTATTTCGTCTGTATTTGACATTCCTGATTATTCTCCAAATCCGTCTTTAATCAGCTGTGCAAGATCATTTAAAATGTCAATGTCCGATGGGTCGTCAATTAATACCGTTAATTTTGAATCTGTTATCGCTGCCAGGCTAAGAACATCGATAATTCTTGAGGCATCGGCCTTGTCTTTGCCTTTAATGATCCAGACTTTTGATCTTGCTTTTTTAACAAGTTTTGCTATTTTGGCCGCCGACCTTGCATGAAGGCCAAGAGGATTTGTAATGCTGACATTTTTTGAAAGTCTAATAACCGAGTTGTTTTTAACCATAAAAAATTTTTACCAATCCCCATGGTCTTTGTCAATCTGTAATCATTGACAAAACATCAAATAGCTGTTAGGGCTTTTCCGAATATTTCATGCAATAGCCTGAATTTGTATGAAATTAATTTATATCTTATCCTCTCATAAATTTTAATTCGAGGAGGTAGAACAATGGCTGATAACATATTGATTTATGGCAAAGATACGTGACCTTATACAAACGCGGCTCGTGAAGCTTATACCAAACAAGGAAAAAAGGTTGAGTACTATGATGTTCGGCACGATGCCGACAAACTGAAACACATGCTGGAATATTCCGGCGGTATGCGTAAGGTTCCGGTGATTGTGGACCGGGATAAGGTTACCATCGGATATAATGGCGGGACATGAGGCATTTAACACTCTCGGCTGTATGCCGATAAAACAGCAACTTGTGGTGTTATATGAATAAACAATTTCTTATTGACGACTTTAAATTAGGCGAAGCGTGGCGTCTTTTCAGGATCATGGGCGAATTCGTTGAAGGGATAGAAACCCTCCATGATGTAGGACCTTCTGTGTCGATCTTCGGATCAGCAAGGGTTCAGCCGGATGATCCAATTTACAAAAAAACTGAAATCCTGGCCGCTCTTTTTGTAAAAAACAAGTTTTCTGTTATCACCGGCGGCGGCGGAGGAGTAATGGAAGCGGCAAACAAAGGTGCGGCAGAGGCGGGAGGAACTTCCATCGGCCTGAATATTATCCTGCCGTTTGAACAGAAACCCAATCCTTTTGCGAACGTTAGACTCGATTTCAAATATTTTTTTATTCGTAAGGTCATGTTCATTAAATATGCTGCAGCTTATATTATCATGCCCGGCGGTTTTGGTACCCTGGATGAGCTTTTTGAAGCGGTCACATTGATTCAGACAAAACGCATAAGGCCGTTTCCGTTACTTCTGGTGGGTTCCGATTACTGGACAGGACTTGTTGACTGGATCAGGGACAACTTGCTTGCCCAAAATCGGATCTCTCCGGAAGATTTAGAAATTTTGCAAATTATGGATGAACCCGATGAGATTGTAAAAGCCGTAGAAAGAGTAATTATTTTATAAAGGAAGGTTAAGAATATTGGCAGTATCAAATGCAATCAAAGAACGGGACGTTTTGCTGGAGATAGAGGACATTCATATGAGTTTTGGAAAAGTTCTTGCTTTGGCCGGCGTCAGCCTAAAAATAAAAAAAGGTGAAATACATTCCGTGATCGGGCCCAACGGTGCCGGAAAGACCGTGATGATGAATATTATTAACGGTCTTTACATGCCTCAAAAAGGCAGGATTTACTACAAAGGAAAAGAGATCAATAAATTAACGCCGCACAAACGGGCAAAACTGGGTATGGCCAGAACGTTTCAGAAAGTCGAGGTGTTCGGCGGTATGACGGTACTGGACAATATCCGTCTGGGCCGTCACATCCATTTTAAATCGGGAATAATTGGTGGATCGGTATATATGGGTAGAACTGCGCGGGAGGAGATTGAACACCGGACCTTTATCGAAGAAAAAATAATAGATCTTTTAGAGATCCAGCATATTCGGAATAAGCCGGTGGGAATGTTGCCGTACGGCCTTCAAAAGCGGGTAGAACTCGGTCGTGCACTGGCCCTGGAACCCGAACTTTTAATTCTTGATGAACCACTGGCCGGACTTAATCTTGAAGAAGTTGAAGACATGGCCCGATTTGTTATAGATATTAATGAAGATGAAAACTGGAAGGTCACCTGCCTTCTGGTGGAGCATGACATGGGCGTGGTCATGGATCTTTCCGATCATGTCTTTGTGCTCAATTTCGGCAACATGATCATTGACGGCACGCCCCGGGAAGTACAGAATCACCCCGAAGTGATCAAGGCATACCTCGGTGAAGAGGACCTGTATGCAACAAGGAGATAACATCGTTCAACATAAAAGCAAATACGGTATTGAAATTACAAAAGATCTGACGATCCCAAAACTTTTTTACAAAAAGGCACACCGGTATGGCAAAAACAGGGTGGCCATGCGTGAAAAAGAGTTTGGAATCTGGCGCCCCATTACCTGGCACGATTATCTTGAGAACGTTAAATACATCGCATTGGGTCTCGTCAGCCTTGGACTCGAAAATGGAGACAAAGTTTCCATGATCGGCGACAACCGTCCGGAAGGCCTGTGGGCGGAAATGGCCACCCTGTGCGCCGGTGGCATCGGCGTGTGGCTGTTCCAGGACAGCTTGATCGAGGAAGTCAAATATATCATCGACCATTCAGACACAAAGTTTTTGTTCGGTGAGGGCCAGGAAGAGGTCGACAAAGCCATTTCAATTTTTAATGAATGTCCTAAACTTGAAAAAGTCATATGGGATGATCCCAAAGGCATGCGAAATTATGATCAGGACTATCTAATAAGCCTAAAGCAGGTTCAGCAGTTGGGTCGGGAACTTGAACAGCAACAGACTCACCTGTTCAAGGAGATGATCGACAAGGGCCATGGCGAGGATGTGGCGCTCCTTTTCTATACCTCGGGCACTACGGCGCTGCCCAAAGGAGCACTGCTGTCCCACCACAACATGTTGACCATGGGAAAGCACCTCATGGAGGTGGATCCATGCCTTGCCACGGACGATTATGTCTCTTACCTGCCGTTTGCATGGATCGGAGAGCAGATGATGTCCATTTCCTGCGGTCTGCAGGTGGGATACACCATTAACTTTCCCGAGGCGCCTGAAACGGCACAAGATAATATCCGGGAAATAGGCCCTCATGTTATGTTTGCTCCCCCACGCATGTATGAACAGATGACCCGTACCGTTCAGGTCAAGTACCTGGATGCCACCTGGATAAAGCGAAAACTCTATGCGCTTTCTACCCGGATCGGTTATCATGTGGCCGACCTGAAGTTTCAAAAAAAAACAACTCCCTGGCACTGGGCATTATTGGATTGGCTGGCGTATATTTCGGTGCAAAAAAAACTGAAAGACCATCTGGGTCTTTCCCGGGTTCGCAACGCCTATACCGGAGGCGCGGCCATGGGGCCGGATCACTTTCGTTTTTTTCATGCATTGGGAGTCAACCTCAAGCAGATTTACGGGCAGACCGAGGTTGCCGGTATTTCAGTGGTCCACCGGAGTGGAGACATAAAATTTGACACTGTGGGGCTCCCCATACCGCGAACAGAAATAAAAATTACCGAAGATGGGGAGATCCTTACCCGGAGCCCGTCGGTTTTTCTTGGCTATTATAAGAATTCCCAAGCCACGGAAGAGACCTTGAAAGACGGCTGGCTCCATTCAGGTGACAGGGGGTTTATTGATGATGACGGTCATCTGGTTGTATTTGATCGCACTAAAGATGTATTTACACTCCGGGACGGGAGACCTTTTTCTCCCCAGTATCTGGAAACCCGCTTAAAATTCAGCCCCTATGTAAGAGATTCTTGGGTGATCGGGGACAAGAAAGATTATATTGCAGCAGTTATCTGTATCGATTATTCGGTGGCGGGTAAGTGGGCGGATGAAAAAAAGATCAATTACACCAGTTATCAGGAACTTTCTCAGTTAGATCAGATCTATAACCTGGTGGAAGCGCAAATACGCAAAGCCAACAATGACCTGCCGGAATCGGCAAGAGTGGTAAAATTCGTTAACCTGTATAAGGAATTCGATGCGGATGATGATGAACTTACGCGGACCAGAAAATTGCGTCGGGCGTTTGTGGAAAAAAGATACCGTAATATAGTGGATGCTCTTTATTCTGAAAATAACAGGGTGCATATCAATACCACGATTACGTATGAAAACGGGAGACAAGCGCATATTAACACCGATCTTCAGATTAGAAAAATAACGGATTGACCATTGACAATTATATAGGGGAGCTAAGCATGGAACTGTTTTTGATGACGATTACCACGGGCATTATGGTTGGCGGGATCTATGCCCTTGTCGCCCTTGGATGGGTATTGATATATAAATGTTCGGGTGTGCTGAACCTGGCCATGGGGGAGATGACGCTTATCGGAGCCTATATTTCTTTAAGCTTTTATTCCATGGGTATACCCTTTCTATTGGCACTTTTAATTTCAATGATCATGGGTCTGATCCTGGGTGTCCTGACCGAAAGAATTTTTTTAGACAAACTCATCGGCGAGCCGGTTCTAACGGTTATCATGGTCACCGTGGGGCTTTCATTTTTCTATAAGGGAATGGTGGAACTCATATGGGGAACGGATACCCGTGTATTCACTCCGCCGGTGTTTTCAATAGAGCCGGTTTTCATAGGACCCGTAATTGTGGGTCAGGCGTATGTTTGGAGCTTTGTGGCAGCCATTATTCTTTTAATTGTTTTCGTCTGTTTTTTTAAATATACCCGGTGGGGCCTTGCCATGCAGGCTACGGCCGATGACGAGATGGCCGCCCTTTCCATTGGGGTCAGTGCAAGATTTGTTTATGCGGCGGCCTGGGCCATCGCTTTTATGGCGGCCGGCGTGGGCGGAACCCTTTTGGGCAATATCAACGGGCTTAACATATCCGTAGGGTACCTCGGTCTGCTGGTTCTGCCTGCGGTGGTACTGGGGGGGCTCAATTCCGTACCGGGCGCCATTGTCGGTGGTATTACCATCGGCATATTACAGAACCTTTGCGGGGCTTATCTGGATAAATACTTTCCCGGCGGTATCAAAGAGATCGCCCCTTTTGTTTTTATGGCTGTTTT
This sequence comes from uncultured Desulfobacteraceae bacterium, assembly GCA_964539365.1. Taxonomy (GTDB): domain Bacteria; phylum Desulfobacterota; class Desulfobacteria; order Desulfobacterales; family UBA11574; genus S5133MH16. The sequence continues at coordinate 26,366 of CAZIIV010000016.1, forward strand.
TCTGCTCTTTAAGCCTCATGGCTTGTGGGGGTGGGAGCGGATTGAACGAGTATAATTATTCATTGGTCACTTGACATTTATCATAGGATAAAAACATTTTGTGTCCGTTCAAGGATTTGTTGAGTTCGTGGAAATTCCAAATAACAAATTCCAAATAACAAAAAAAATAACAATGAGCGAAATTCAAAATACCAAACAAAAAAACAATCGCTCACGCGGCGCAAGCGCCTGCGCTGCGCGTTGAACCGGTTTGGAATTTGGAGTTTGAGATTTATTTGGAATTTGGTGCTTGGAATTTGTGATTTCAAAAAATCTGTGAACGGTTAAAGTATTTTTAAAATCTACCAGTGACCAATGACAAACGAACGGAGAGATCTCTATGTCAACAACCTGGCTTCCCTGCGGGATTTACCATCAAAATTATGCTCAAGATCATGCCTGGTGGCAGACCAAGTTTATCAAGGGCAAAATGATCTTGCTCTTTATTATTTTGTTTGTCGGTATTCCGCTGTTTGCAGATTCTTATTTGATCAGTATTTGTAATCACGTGGGCTATACCATTCTTGGGGCGTTAGGGGTTCAGCTTTTAATCGGATTTTGCGGTCAGATCACCTTGGGTCATGCTGCATTTATTGCGGTGGGCGCCTATACCAGCACCTTGCTTATCCTTGAGTTTCCCTGGCCTCAATTAATGATGGATTACGGCATCGCTTATCCGTTTAGTATAATTATCGCTGCGGTTGTAGCCGGAATATGGAGTGTTTTGTTCGGACTTCCGTCTGCCCGGGTAAAAGGATTTTATCTGATTTTAACTACCATGGCCGCCCAGTTCATTACCGTAGATTTTATCATCACCCAGTACGTAAGCCAGATCGGCGGACGGGGACAGGCCTTTTCTTTGCCTCCGGGGACCATCAAAGTAGGACCGTGGGTTATTGACAGTGACCTTAAAGTATATTTCATGATGCTTGTCCTTGTGATTTTCTGTGTTGTAATCATGGTCAACCTGCTCAGGTCGAGAGTCGGCCGGGCCTGGGTGGCCATACGTGACAATGACATTTCTGCGGAGGTCATGGGAATTAATGTCGTCAAATATAAGCTTCTGGCCTTTTTTGTGGCCGGATTTATCGGCGGAATTGCCGGGGCGTTCTGGATCAGCAACCTCGCCGCTATAAGCCCCGAACACTTTCCCTGGTTTTGGTCTTTGTGGCTGGTGGGTGTGATCCTTATCGGCGGGGTCGGCTCGATCTACGGAGCCATCTTTGGATCCATATTCATGGTTGTGGTGATGGAGGGTCTACAATTGGCCGTCATGCCTCTTGCAGATATTTATCCCAAACTATTAATGGATTTTTTGTTTATTAAAGAGGCGGTATTTGGTCTGTCCATATGCATGTTTATGATGTTTGAACCCAATGGGTTGGCCTATCGGTGGTGGCAAATTAAAAATTATTTTAATCTGTGGCCCTTTTCGTATTAGTACCTAACGCGGACAAGCCGAAACCAAAAATATTTGCTACAGGTAACTAATTGCTTTAATTCATAAATACGATGGCGTATTTTTATCCGGACAATAAAGCATATCAGGTGAAGTTTAAAAGTTTAAAGTTTGAAGTGAGCTAAAGCCCGCCCTGGTGCGACTTGTACATGTATATTGATATCGGCTATACATCATTGTAAACTTGCTTTTTTGAATATAGCGTATTGGTGATCGGTCTGGGCCAGGGTTGAGGAATGCGCTTTCAGCGCGATCAATTATAAAAAATTAATAGAATACCTTAACTTTAGGCAAAATTAACTTTGTGTCTTGGTGTCTTTGTGGCAATGTTTTTTCCCGGCTTGTCCGGGGTGCAAAAAAGGAGGTGATACCAGCAGGAATTTGGCAGAAACCCGATGAAAATCACACTCTCATAAGAAGGGGGGAAAGAGATTATGTTCGCTAAAAATATGTGGTCAAAGTTTATAATATCATTATTTGTAGTGGCCCTTGTTGCAGGATTTTCTCCTATGGTCGGAGCCGAAACAATTAAGGTAGGATCCCTCAACGACATGACCGGAGCAACCTCGGATGTGGGCAAGGATTATGCCCTGGGCATTGCAGAAGCGATTCACTATGTAAATGATACCGGCGGGATAAACGGCAAGCAGATCAAACTATATCAGTTTGATTACGGTTACCGTATCCCCGAAGCCCTGACAAAATACAACCTGTTTAAGCGTCTGAAATGCGTGGCCATCCTGGGATGGGGAACCGGTGATACCGAAGCATTGGCGCCCACGGTTGCTAAAGATAAAATACCCTATGTATCGGCATCTTATTCCGGGCATTTATGTAATCCGGAAAAGACACCCTATAATCTGTTTTTTGCAACGGACTATTCGACCCAGTCAAGGGGGCTCATCACTGCATGGTTTGATAAGAAATGGCCTCAAAAACCTGATTATGGAAAACGCAAACCCAGAATTGCCATGTGTTATATGACTGCTTCAGCGTTCAGCAGTGCATCCATAAAGGCCGCGAAGGAACAGGCGGAAATACTGGGTTTTGAAATTGGTTCTGATCAGGACGTATCGTTATTTGCAATCGATACCAAGAGTCAGATTTTGGCATTAAAGAAATTTAAGCCGGATGTGCTCCTCCATACCAATACGGTGATGTCTGTTGCTGCAACGCTGCGTGATGCTTATTCACTGGGGCTGGGCGCCGATCATCTCATCAAATGCTGGGGGTATGATGAGAATCTTCCCAAGCTGGCGGGAAAGGCCGCCGAAGGGGCGATGGGATGTGCGCCGTGGGCGTTTTTCGGACTTGATGTTCCTTTGATGGACAAGGTTGTCGAATATGCCAAGAAGTATAACCCGGGAGTTCCTCTGGAAAAACGGACCATACATACCGTCCAGGCATGGGCAAGTGCGCTGGGGCTTGCGGAAGCGTTGAAACGGGCGGATAAGGCCGGAGATTTGTCCGGGGAAGGGATCCTTAAAAAGGGTTTTGAGACAATGAAGGATTATGAAATTGGTCTTGGCATTGCTCCGGTAACCTATACGGCAACAGATCACAGGGGCCAAAGCCAAGCAAAGATCTATGAATATAAAAATGGGAAGTTCTCACTGCTCGATATCGTTGATCTGAAAAAAAGGTGGCCGGATAAATGGGCCAATGAATGGCTTGGATGGTAGTCAATGATTGACAATTGACAATTGAAGATTGAAGATTGACGAATTAAAGATATAAAAAATTTATTCAATTTACAATCGAAGTCGGAAAGTTATAGTGCCTGCAAGGAGGTTTTTAGGCTTTGTACAATGAGGAAATGATCTTAAAGATCAATAATATTGAAGTCAAGTACCACGAGGTAATTCTGGTAATAAAAGGGGTTTCCATTGAGGTTCCCAAAGGGGGGATTGTGGCCCTTTTGGGCGCCAATGGCGCCGGCAAGAGTACGACCCTAAAGGCGATATCCGGTTTGCTGAAACACGAAGACGGCGAAGTGACCGATGGATCCATTGAATTCATGGGCGAGCGCATTGACAAGATAAAGGCCGAAAAGATTGCCAAAATGGGCATCGTTCAGGTCATTGAGGGGCGCAGGGTATTTGAGCATCTCACCGTAGAGCAGAACCTCAAGGTGGGCGCCCATATGAGAAAGTTCGGCAGGTCGGTCAAGGAAGGGCTTGAGATGGTATACAACTACTTTCCACGGCTGAGGGAAAAGCGCAACGAAATCGCCGGCTTTATCAGCGGTGGAGAGCAGCAGATGACGGTTGTGGGACGCGCTCTGATGACCAGTCCCAAACTGATCCTTTTGGATGAGCCTTCCATGGGGTTGGCCCCGCTTCTTATCCATGAAATCTTCAATATTATTAAAAAGCTTAACCAGGAGGAGCAGATATCGATCCTTCTGGTGGAACAAAATGCCAAGCTTGCCCTTAATGTTGCGCCCTATGCCTATGTCATGGAGAACGGTCGCATCGTCATGGACGACACCGCCGAGAAGCTTAGGGAAAATCCGGATATCAAGGATTTCTACCTGGGCATGACCGATATTGGTGGAAGAAAAAGTTTTCGGGATGTAAAGCACTATAAGCGAAGAAAAAGATGGCTTACCTAA
>CAZIIV010000017.1:0-10408 GCA_964539365.1 uncultured Desulfobacteraceae bacterium
AGGTTTCAGGTGTCAGAGGTCAGGAGTAAGAAACGAGTTAGCTGATACCTGACACCTGACACCTGAAACCAAAAAGTCCTGGACAGCAATTAACAAATTGGTAATGCACCCGTTAAAGAATTCCCTTTGCGTTTAAAAATTCTTCTACCACCTCGGCCGTTCTTCTTTTTTTTCCATCCACCTCAAAGTTCAAACGTTGCATCGTGGCGTTGTCAATGAGTCCTCCGGAAAGTGACAGTACATCACCAAGTTTCGGATAGGTTTTCAGGATTTCTTCTCTGATAACAGGGGCGGCATGGTATGGAGGGAAAAAATTCCGGTCATCTTTGAGCGGCTTTAAATGATACGCTAAAATACGCCCGTCAGTGGCAAAGGCGCAGATTACATCCACTTCCTCTTTGGCCACGGCTTCGTACATGAGCGCAGGATCAAAATCCCGGACCTTACCGAATCGTAAGCCATAGGTCCGGCAAAGTCCCGGGTAACCATCCGGCCGCTCCGCAAATTCTGCCGTAAACCCCGCCCGTAGCTCTGTCGCAGTATTCCCAAGATCAGAGATTTGCTTCCATTGGTTCTTTTTTGCATCCGCTTCACGGACCGTAATCGTGTATGTATTGTTAAATCCGAAAGGCTTAAGCCATTGCGCACCGAACCGTTTATGGTAGGCTCGGGTTACATGGTTCAAGGCCTCCTCGGGATCGGGAATTACAGGATGTTTTAGAATCGCAGTCAGTGCGGTCCCCGTGTACTCGGCATAAAGGTCGATCTCTCCATTGACAAGGGCGCTATGACATATCATTGTACCCCCAAGATTAAACCGACGTTCCACATTTAAATCGGTTTTTATTTCAATCAACTGAGCCATCATCTCCCCTAAAATGAGCTGTTCGGTAAAATTTTTGGTTGCAATCCGGATAATTTTGTGACCGGTTTTTAATTGTGTTGCCGATTGGGAAATCCATCCGGGTCTTGTGAAGTAGGTAATAATGCTGAACAGAACTAAAGCAAGGGGTAACATAAATGCCAGCCGTCGCATTAACCACTGAACCGATCCTTTTTCATCTCTTTTTCTCTGCGGTCGAAGTCCCCACTCAAAAGCCCCGATGGAAAGATCCACCGCCAGGGCAAGCAGTGCAGCGGGAATTGCACCGAGAAGAATGAGTTTTGTATTGGCCAGCGCCAGACCACGATTAATGAATTGGCCCAATCCGCCGGCTCCGATGAATGCCGAAAGAGTGGCAATCCCCACCCCCACCACTGCGGCAGTTCGAATGCCGGCCGCGATCACTGGTGCGGCCAAAGGTATTCTGACCATTAAGAGCTGCTGGTATTCTTGCATACCGATTCCTTGGGCAGCCTCCATTATTTCGGCGGAGACTTCTTCCAGCCCGGTAAGGGTGTTTCTGACAATCGGCAGCAGCGCATAGAGAGTAAGGGCAATGAGGGCAGGGAGAACACCGATTTTTTTGAGCAGCGCCAGTAAAAAAACCAGCATGGCCAGGCTGGGTATGGTTTGAAGAATACCGATAACGCCCATCAATGGACCGCGCAGCCAGGTCGTCCGAGAAATAAGAATACCAAGCGGGATACCCATGAACATGGCTGCCAGCGTAGAGCATCCTGCCAGCATAAGGTGTTCCCCGGTTCGAAGCCAAAGTTCCGGAAATCGTTCGACCGCATACGCAACCACGGCATCTATGCTCATAGGTCGTGTCCCTTTATGTGAAAGTGCCCGGCTGTTTTATCGTAAATAAATCTTGTACGAATTGGGTTGCCGGCGCATCCAATATATCCTTTTTCGTTCCAATCTGTTCCAGATTGCCCTCATGCAGAATGGCAATACGGTCACCAATGAGCAGCGCTTCATGAAGGTCATGGGTGACAAAGACGATCGTCTTTTTAAGCTGACTTTTCAAATTCAATAGTTCTTGCTGGAGGGCTTCACGGGTGAGGGCATCAAGAGCGCCGAACGGCTCATCCATGAGTAAATAAGCAGGATTTGCCGCAAGAGCCCGGGCAACGCCAACCCTCTGTTGCTGCCCACCGGAGAGTTCATCGGGAAATCTTTGGGCAAAACTCTCGGCCGGGAGTCCGACAAGCTCTAATAATTCCCGAACGCGCTCTCGCCGGGAACGGATTGACCATCCCAGGAGCCGCGGCACAATTTCAACATTCTGTTCAATGGTCATATGGGGGAACAGGCCGATTTCCTGAAAAACATAACCGATTTGACGACGCAAACCTACGGGGTTGTGATCCATGACATCCTTTCCGCCGACTTCAATGATTCCTTGGCTCGGTTCGATCAGGCGGTTGATCATTTTAAGAGTAGTGGTTTTACCGCAACCTGATGACCCCAAAAGGACAAGAGTTTCACCCATGCCCACACTTAAAGACAGATCTTTGACCACATAGGAACGGCCGCCGTCAAATGTTTTAAAAACACGCGTGAGTTTGATCATGGTTTCTTTGATGGTTTGTCAGAAAAGCCGCCTGGATATGAAAAAACAGATTAGAGCATAAAAATTATATTGATTTATCAAGTAATCTGCAGTAATAAAATGTTTGAACTAAAAACTTTTTAACAGGAACTAAATAATATGTCAACTGACAGTAACGATAATTTAGATAGTACAGACAAAAAATATCCCTCTGACCACACCAAACAGATTATTTTTTCGATCCGGAGACTCATTCAGGCGAGTGAGCTCTATACCAAAGAGCTAAACAAAAAGTATCAGATAAGTTCGGCACAACTCAACTGCGTCTTAACACTTTATGAGTATGGCCCGTTACCGTTATCCAAAATCGCCAATCATATGATGGTTAAGTCCAGCACCGTCACCGGAGTTGTCGACCGCTTGGAAAAAAAAGGTCTTGCCGAGCGAAGGCGGACCTCTGCGGATCGTCGCGTGATTACCATCCAGCTCACCGAAGCCGGAAAGAAGTTGGCCAAAAATGCCCCGCCTCCCATCCAACAAAAGATCATTGACGGGCTGAAAAAAACTGAAAACAATACAAAAAAACAGATCGTAAATTCCCTTAACATGCTCAGCGCTATGCTTGACGTCCAGGATCTGGAGGTCAAGTAGTCCTGCGCAATTTATTTTTTTCTCGATCGCAAAAACTTCTGCAAATCGCTCATGTTTGATGAACTCGCAAAAAGTCATAAAATACCGTTTTCTGTCATTCCGGCGAAAGCCGGAAGCCAGTATTTTCAAACAGTTGTAGAGCATCTGGACTCCGGCTTTCGCCGGAGTGACGACTTTTTGCGAATTCATCATGTTTGGATATTTTTAAAAAAAAGAGTTGACAAAAGACAATTATTATTGTAAAAATTTCTATTAAAACAATTTAAATTAAAATTTTACTGTGTGAGATATTGAGACCTTTAAAAATATTCGAATTTGTTCAAATTCAAGCTGAAAATTTCTGATTTTGAGCGGGGTGAACTGAAGATTTTAACCGTGAAATACATTAAGCATTTCGCGGATCATAATCCGAGTTTGACCGAAAAATTGAACAAAAGGAGTTGTTTTTCAAAGGTCTTATTTCTTTGCACAAATAATTTTACCCATACGAGGCGATTTTAAGATGGAAATCATACCGACCATAAAAAAAGATGAGTTGGCCAGGCACTTGGGGACGGACGAATTCAGTAATATTTCCCGTTCGACCCGCTTAAAAATAGAAAAACTGGAAACATTATTTGAAAAACTTTCCGAACCCTCTTTGTATCACCAGAACACGAAAATTGATTCGGTGGAAAAGGGGACCGTTCATCTTAAAGAAGGACCGGAATTTAAAAGTCCGAAACTTTCAAAAATGTTAAAAAACTGTAATGATATTATATTTTATATCGCAACGTTAGGTAATGGTGTCGACGGCCAAATCAAGCGCCTTATGGACAAAAGGCACATGGCCGAAGCATATATCCTGGATGCCATGGCATCTGTTGCCGCCGATAATATGGTGGCAACCTTTCATACGCGTATGAAGGATGAATATAAGAATCAGGGCAAACAGGTGACCCTGTGTTTCAGTCCGGGGTATTGTGACTGGCCTGTTACCGAACAGAAAAAACTTTTTAGCCTAATAGAAGCGTCACAGGAAGTTGAAGTTGAACTCAATGATTCATGCCTGATGACTCCCCGCAAGTCTATTTCGGGTGTGTTTGGAATACATTCCAATGGCGAGACGCCTTACAACCCTTGCTGGGACTGCGGCAGGACGGATTGTCCGGCAAGGAGGGCACCCAAGAGAGAAAGGAAAACAACATGAAGATCCGAAGGGGTCTCGACGGAGGCCATTATAAGCCGTTAAGCGACAAGGATGTCGAAAAAATACATCAAACGAGTCTTAAGGTCTTTCAGGAAGTGGGCGTACAGGTCAATTTCCCGGAGGCGTTGGAACTGTTTAAAGAGGCAGGTGCCGGCATCGATGATTCAACCCGAATCGCCAAATTCAGCCCCGATCTGGTTATGGAACTGATTCAACGGGCTCCTTCCGTTGTTCGTCTCTGCGGCAGAGAAGACAGCGGCGAACTGGACTGCGAAATCGGCGGTAACAAGGTGTATATGGGAACCGGTGGTACCGCCCTTAATGTTCAAGACCCCGGAGAAAAAACCGCACGACGGTCCAAATTAGAAGACATCAAGAACATGGCACGGCTGGTGGATGCGCTGGACAATATACATTTTTATATGCTCAATGTGTATCCCAATGATCTGCCCGTTGAGAGGGTGGATGTGAACCGGTTCGGTGCCGCCCTTAACCATACCCGCAAGCATGTCATGGGCGGGGTCTATACCCTGGAAGGGGTTAGGCATGTGATTAAAATGGCAGAAATCATTGCAGGTTCTCCGGAAAAACTCAGACAGCGCCCGTTTATCTCCATGGTAACCTGCAATATCAGTCCGTTTATGCTTGATGAAAGCTATGGTGAGTTAGCCGTAGAGGTCGCCAGACAAGGAATTCCCGTAGTCGTACCGGTAGAGCCCCTTTGTGGTGCCACCGCGCCCATTACACTGGCCGGCAATCTGGTCGTGCAAAACGTGGACACCCTTATCGGGGTTATGCTCACCCAATTGGTCAATCCGGGCACCCCGGTGTTATATGGATGCATATCTTCGATTACTGATTTGCGCGACATGAAATACCTGTCCGGTGCCATTGAGATGGGTCTGATGAATGCGGCCTCGGCTCAGATGGCAAATTTTTACAACCTTCCGTTATATTCCACCGCCGGCATGTCCGATGCAAAAATCAACGATTCACAGTCCGGTTATGAATCGGCATTGACCGGTTTGATGGTGGCTCTGGCCGGCGGTAACTTTATTCATGATGCTGCCGGGTTCCTGGAATTTTGCATGACGGCTTCATTTGATAAGCTTGTCATAGACAACGAAATTATCGGTATGGTGATGCGTGCTGTCGAAGGAATCACGGTCAATGAAGAAACATTGGCGTTTGATGTTTTAAAAAAAGCCGGGCCGGGAGGTCATTTTGTTTCAAATCGTCACACTCGCAAATTCATGCGAATCGAGCAGTACCGGCCCCAGCTCAGCGACAGGAATAACCGGGAGACCTGGGAGCAAGAGGGAGCAAAATCTTCACGGATCCGTGCGTCAGAGAAAGCAAGGGAGATTTTGGGACAACCTGAAACTCCGGTGCTCTCCTCTGATCTGCGAGATATCATCCGAAAAGAAATTCCCGGACTGCAGGCCGGTATCATGTAATCAAACAATTCGGAACTTATTCAATTTAACGAAAATAATTTATTTTTTAGACTTGTATTTCTAACTCGGACACGGAATATTGGAATGATGGAATATTGGAATGATAATTTAAAGAGGATGAAATTCCTCTATTTATTTCCCGACAAAAAGAATTTTACAATAACCCAACTTTCCATTTTCCCACAGCCCAATATTCCAGTGTTCCAATATTCCAAAATTCCAATTGTAAGCTCTTCGTTTGTCAAAATAAACTGAGCGAACTAACTTGGGATGATGGGGGTATTCATATATGATAATAATCGGGGAAAAAATTAACGCAACCCTTTCTCGTGTAAAATCCATCATATTAAATCGCGAGACGGAAAACCTTATTGAGCTGGCAAGAAAACAGGCGGAATCCGGCGCAAACTTCATTGATGTGAATGTGGGTACCGGTGTGGGATCATTTGAAGATGAAATTGAATCTATTACCTGGGCGGTTAAAAACATTCAAAAACAAGTCGACACACCCCTTTGCATTGACAGTGCGGATCCAAGGGTGATGGAAACCGGGCTTAAAATTCTGGATAACAAAACTGCCATGATTAATTCTGCCAAAGCTGAAAAGTCTAATCTGGAGGCGATTGTGCCCCTTGCCGCCGAATATGGGTCTTTTCTCATTGCACTGGCAATGGATGAAAGCGGTATTTCAAAAACCGTGGACGGGAGACTTCGGTGTTGCGATACTATCCTCGGCGCCTGTGAAAAATTCGGGGTTTCTATTCAAAATCTTTATATCGATCCATTGGTCATGCCCATCAGTACGGATATCAATTCCGGAATGGTTACGCTAAAAACATTGGCCGCCATTAAAGAAAAATTTCCCGGCGCCAAAACCGTGACAGGGCTTTCAAACGTATCCTACGGATTACCCGAACGGGGAAGACTTAACGTTGCCTATCTGCACATGTGTATATCTGCGGGGCTCGACGCCGCCATTATCGATCCTTTGGATCAACCCCTGATAGCAGCGGTAAAAACAGGAGAGGTGTTGGCCGGGAAAGATCGACATTGCCGCCGGTACATGCGTACTTTCCGAAAGTAAAGAATATATAGGAGGATATCGTGATTGAATCATACAGACCAGGAGTTCTGGTCAAGCCTTATGAACGGTTGGATCAGGATCAAGTGAAATGGCTTGATCAAGCGTCATTAAACATACTGTCCGACCCGGGAATCTGGTGTTATAACGAGCGGGCGGCCAATCTTTTCAAAGACCACGGCGCCCAGGTCCGGGAAGAAAGCGATTCGAACGCAAAATGGTGGCGGGTAAGTTTTCCGGACGGACTCATCAAAGAAGCTGTTGCAAAAGCACCTTCCCGGATTGTTTTGGGCGCAAGAAAACCGGACAATCGACTGTATATCGATGCTGAAATTCCGAGGGCTTATTTCGGATCAGGATCTGAAGCAAATATCTGGCTCGATGCAAAAATGGAGGCTTTTGTCAGTGAAAAAAGCTCTGTCACGGTAAAAGTGCCTCGATACACAGAGCGACGCGGCAGCACCGCCCTGTTAAGTCGTGCGGCAAAGCTCTGCGAAAGGTTGGAACATCTGGATTTTTTCATCCGGCCATTGAACATCCAGGATCCCGAGATCACATCAGACAACCATGATGTGAACAAGTTTTTTGCCAGTCTCAATAACATCACCAAACATGTCCAGGCCGGCTTGACCAGCCTGGCACGTTTTGGTGATGTGGTCACCATGGCCGAAATTATTGCAGGGGGTAAAAAGGCGTTAAGAGACAACCCGCTGATTTCCTTTATTGCCTGCGTATTTAAAAGTCCGCTCCAAATTGTGGATGACACGGCAGAAAAAGTCTTTGCTATTGTCGAAGCAGGACTTCCCCTGGTGATTTCTTCTTCGCCTCAGGGTGGATCATCGGCGCCCATCCAGGAAGCAGGCATGGTGGCACAGATCAATGCGGAAATTCTGGCCGGCGTTACGCTGACCCAACTGATCAAGGAAGGGGCGCCGGTTTTATATGGGAGCGTTCCGGTCAGGGCTCGTCTGGATGATCTTCATGACCTTTACGGCTGTCCGGAATTCAATCAGTATAATATCGACTGCGTTCAACTCGCGCGCTATTACAAGCTTCCGTGTTATTCAAGTGCGGGTGTGGGCGATGCCTATGTGCCGGGAATGCAGGCCATGTTCGAGAAACTGTTTACGCATCTTTATATGGGCATGAGCGGCGCACATTATATCCATTATGCGTTCGGGCTTTTGGACCGGACCAATTGTTTTTGCCCGCTTCAGGCGGTTCTCGACAACGAACAGATCGGAAAAATCAAACACTGTCTCAGGAAGCCAAAGGTCAGTCCGACGGAGATCGACGACACGCTCAATATGGTAAAGAAAGTCATGGCCTCAAGCCATCGACTGTTTACCCGACATGCTCGGAAGGCCATGCACAGCGGGGATGTCTCCGACCCATACCACTTCGAAACCAGGGACAAAGAAGATAAAGTCATCGAAAATGCGCTCGAATACATGGCTCGACTGGAAAGCGAACCGGCGCCTCATCTGGATCCGGATGTGGTGGAGCGCATATTTGATAAGGTCCCCGGGCTTTTGCCGAGCCTAAAAACAAATTAACGTCAATTTACAATAACAACAATACAATAACAACAATCAAAGTAGAGGAGCAGGTGATGAATGCAAGTGAACTTTTACAGAAAATCGCATTTAATGTCATTCAAGGAAGAGTGGAAGCTGAAGACGAAGGCTTTGATCCGGGACTGGAAGGCCAGCCGGGAGTCACCGAGCTGGTGAATGAGGCGTTGAAACAAAATATAGATCCCAAAAAGATATTAATCGAATCACTAACAGAATCCATGGAAATCGTGGGGCAGAAATTCGAGCAAAATGAGTATTTGATCCCGGACATGCTGGCTTCTGCCGAATGTGTGGGGGTGGCTATGGATTTGCTGGCGCCTCATCTGATTAAGGCGGGAGTAGAGAGCAAGGGAAAATTTATAATTGCCACGGTCAAAGGCGATCTTCACGACATCGGGAAAAACATTGTCGCCATCATGTTAAAAGGTGCAGGCTATGATATCATTGATTTAAAATCCGATGTGAGCACGGACCGCATCGTGGATGCGGTTAAAGAGAACAAGGCTCCGTTTTTAGGGCTTTCCGCGCTTTTAACCACAACCATGCGGAATATGGAAGATGTGATCCGGAAACTGGAAAAACAGGGACTTCGAGATAAGGTCAAGGTTCTTATCGGCGGCGCTCCCACATCCAAGGAATTTGCAGCACAAATCGGGGCGGATGCGTATTGCAAAGACGCGTTTCAGGCCATTGAGGTGATAAAAAGTTATGAATAGGAGTAAGCAATGAACCAAAAGGGAGAAAAAAAGGCATATACACAGGCACACAGCACCGGAAAATATGAAAAAGCAAGCGGTCTGACCGGAAAATATGACAATGTTCGAAGGTTTTGGGAAGATCAGAACACTGCTATTTTTCTGCGCCCTGCACTGAATAATCTGGTGGAACGGAAAAAATCAAACCTCGAAAGAATACGTATTCTTGACCTGGGTTGCGGCAGCGCCGACGGATATGATCTGTTAATGAATGTAACAACCAAAGATCCAGGCCTTTTTGAATTCATCACCGCTGCTGTCACACAGGATATGCTTCAAGAATATGTCGGGGTTGACCTTAACGCCGAGCTTCTTCAACAGGCCGAAGAATATATCGGTCAACTTCCAAAAACACGGTTTATTCAAGCAGACCTTTCAAACGGCCTGACAGACGAGATAACCGGATGTCCTCCTTTTGATGTGTATTTTACTTCCTACGGCACCTTCTCACACTTCCATGATCATCAGTCCGCAAAAATTATCGCCGATATTGCCAGACATGCATCGGGGCAGGCGATTTTTATGGGGGACTGGCTGGGTCGTTATACCTGTGAGTGGCAGGATCTTTGGCATCATCCCGCTGACGAAGAATATTTTATGGATTATCGAATTTCCTATATTTATCCTGAGGAAGAGCGGGATCAAAGGGATATCTCATCATTTCCGTTACGATTGATAACAAAAGATGAAATTATGAAAATCATTGACCGGGCGTCGAAAGAATCAGGGGTTACGATCAAGCCGTTAAAATTTTTTGATCGTTCCATATTCATCGGTCGCCACATGGATACCCGGGACTACAATGCCAATTGTCCAAAGTTACGGTTTCCGGTGAATTCACTCTTTGAGGGATATGTTCGCACGGATATGGAAAGCCTTTTGGTCGACTATGTGCCGCGCCCGGGATTTGATCATCTGAACAATTTTTTTGAGATGTTTTTCATGTGCTGCAACACCCTGGTCAACTATACGATTTCACTGCTTAGCAGTTATGATACGGAAAATGAAACACTAAATGATGTCCCGAAAATTATGCCCTATTATCCGGACTCTCTTAAAGAAGCCATGCAAACCATGCGCAGAGTGATCGAGGGGGTTGGATGGGTACCCTGGGGCGATATTCGAGCCAATGTCATAGAGCCGCACCTTGGCTTCTCTCTTCGCAAGCTCGAAACCGATCTTCAACCCGGAACGGGATTTGGTCACGGAATAGTGGGAATCTTTGAAATTAAGAAATAATATTATGTATTGGAGATT
>CAZIIV010000017.1:10508-29536 GCA_964539365.1 uncultured Desulfobacteraceae bacterium
TTAATATGAGTGGTTTCGCGGTAATATTTAATACACAAGACTCTTCTGAACTGGACAATATGTTTCAACGGATAGGGCATCGAGGTCCGTATCTATCCGGAAAATTTGAAACCAATCGTGTTCTGATGGCACAAAATTATCTTAAATCTGATATCTGTTTGAAAGATGATAAATTTTTGGAACCGGATAAAAATCAAGTTCCGGCATTTAACCCGAAATTTCCTGATCTTAAGATCTGTTACGACGGTCAAATGGGAAACTGGGCGGAACGGGCCAAACACAGCGGTGAAGCAGATGGTCCCTTTAGGGAGGAACGCCTGTTTCTGAATCTTTACAAACAATATGGCAGTCAAATGTTCGAATATCTGGACGACGCTGTGTTCGCTTTCGTGGTATCCGATGGAGAGAATCTATTTGCGGCCAGAGATCTTTTAGGTATCAAGACCCTTTTTTACGGAAGAAAGAATGGCGTGCTGTATCTATCTTCCGAACTTAAAAGTTTGATAGGAATCACTGATGATTTATATGAATTTCCACCGGGATATTACATGGACGGCACGGGTACCCTATTCCGATTTGCCGAACTTCCGAAACGTCAGCCTGAAATTTTACATAGCGACCCCAACGAGATGGCAGAAACCATCAGAGACATTATCCAGCGCAGTTTCCAAAACCGTGTGAACTTTGAAGCGCCCACAGGAAGTCTTCTCAGCGGGGGGATAGACAGCAGTATTGTTGCCTGGCTGGCCGGCAATGCCTTTCGGGAAAAATTTGGAACTGATGATCGCTTGAAGACATTTGCCCTGGGCGTGGGAGAAAGCGAAGACATTATCTGTGCCCGTCTAATGGCCGACCATATCCGTTCCGACCACCATGAATTGATTGTAGACCTTGATCAAATTTTGGCGAGACTGCCCCAAGTCATTTGGAGCCTGGAATCCTTTGATCCTTCTTTGGTAAGAAGCTCTGTCTCGAATTATCTCATCTCTAAATATGCAAAAGAACAGGGAATAGAGGTCCTTCTTTCCGGAGAAGGCGGTGATGAAGTTTTTTGTGGGTATTTATATCTTAAAGACTTTCCATTCGAAGAATTATTCGCACAACAAATGAAATGTCTCGGCTTTTTGCATAATAATGCATCATTGCGCCTTGACCGAATGAATCTGTGCAATTCCGTTCGGGTGGTTACCCCCTTGATATCCGGAGAACTGCTCAACTATGCCATGGCCATTCCCTCTGAATATAAGCAAAGACCGGATGGAGATCAAAGAATCGAGAAATGGATTTTCAGAAAAGCTTATGAAAAAGTGTTACCTAAAGAAATCGTCTGGCGGCTCAAACAGGAATTTTCTCAAGGGTCCGGTTCCGCAAATGTTCTGCCCGATTATTTTGAAGCAAAGATTACAGATGAAGAGTTAAAAGAAGCTCAGGGCAGTTATCCGATGGTGCGGAGCAAGGAAGAACTCTATTATTTTAAAATCTTCATAGCGCATTTTGGCACAGGAAAAGCAGTAGGAACGGTTGGTCAGTGGATTCGATTATAAAACCTGCTTCTCGGAAAATCTTTATTCTATCGATTTTCAATACTCCATTAGTCAAAACATAATCAACTTCGCCCCTGGCGCCTTGGCTCTGAAGCCCTCCGACTTTTGCAACATTGGGGTTTACTGAGCCAAGTATTTTTTTGTATTCGTTTATGTGTAACAAAAGCGGTTAAACAAATGAAAGATTATGAACCTGTTTGATTTAGCGATCATAGCGATTTTGTGCTTTTGTTCGATAAGAGGCGCTTTCATAGGAATTATCAGGGGATTGTTTTCAGTCACAGGGGTATTGGTCGGCTTCTTTGGAGCTTCGGCATTTTATAGGGAAGTGGGAGAGTCTATATTATATTGGATGCCGAACGCTTCGTATGTCAACTTGTTGAGTTTTCTGAGTATTTTTTTTGGATTTCTTTTTACGATCAGCATATTGGGAGTGATTGTCAACTATTTGCTTAAAATCGAATTTTTGAGTTGGGTGAAACGCATTTTAGGAGCCGGCATCGGGATGATCAAAGGAATGTTGTTTGTTTCTGTCTTGTTGCTCACTCTCACCGCATTTCTCCCCAGGGGCACACCTATTATTAAAAACTCCTTATTCTCTTCCTATTTTATCTCGGTTTCTGAGAAGATGGCCAAGATTGTTTCCAAAGATATGAGACATAAGTATGTTGCAAAAATAAAAGAGTATAAAACATCCTGGGAAAATTAAAAAGATAAAAAATGCTGAATTCGGAACATAAGGGAGAAATACATGGCAAACAATAAGCATTATTTCATGCTAATCAAAAATGCATTCATTATAACGATATTTTTTATCAGTTGTGCAAATCTGGCCTATGCCGGTGAGCGGTTTTCCGTTGCCGTTCCCACAGCAAATATCCGTTCAGGACCCGGAACCAACTATGATATCATTTGGCAGGTGTACAAATATTATCCACTTAAGGTTATAAAAAAGACAAGGCAATGGTATAGGTTTGTTGATTTTGAAGGAGATAAAGGGTGGATATACAGGCCTCTTGTTCGTAAAATTGAATCGGTTATCACGACCAAAGAAAAATGCAATGTTCGATCCGGGCCCGGCACCAACCATAACGTCGTATTTACAACTGAAAAAGGCGTTGCGTTTAAAGTCATAAATCGAAAAGGCAGCTGGATACATGTCCGCCATGCGGACGGAGATGAAGGATGGATATATAAATCTTTGGTCTGGTAAATCGGGTTCGTCCCGTGACCTTCCTTTATAGAAGAGTTATGAAAATGCATCTTAACTCAATGTCGTCTTTATTAATTGGGAGCATTACCGATTTGTTAAAATGGTTATCACACATTAACTTATTCATTTTTTGAGCGAAAGCCTTGCAATTAGGTTTCAGGTTTCAGGTGTCAGGATTAAGAAACGAATTTGCTGACACCTGAAACCTGACACCTGAAACCAAAAAGTCTTGGATAACAATTAACAAACTGGTAATGCACCCATATTAATTTACTAAAAAGCATAATAAACCAAAAAGTTAAAATATTTTTCCATTTTCTTTGCGGTCATTTAGGGTGAAAGGGAGAACAACAATGCTCATCGTGGGAGAAAAAATCAACACGAGCCGGAAGCGAATTGCTGAAGCGGTCGAAAAACGAGATGCTTCATTCATCGGTAAGGTTGCCCGGAGCCAGGCACAGGCAGGCGCCCATTATATCGACGTAAATGCCGGAACTTTTTTTAAAAATGAAGCCGATTGCCTGTGCTGGCTGGTGGAAACCGTCCAATCTGCCGTGGATCTGCCGCTCTGCCTGGACAGCCCGAATCCGGATGCCCTAATTGCCGCCATAAAACATCACAGCGGCGAGCCCATGATCAATTCTATATCTTTGGAGAAAGACCGTTTTTCTGCTCTTCTTCCGGTGGTCGCCGCTCACCCGTGCCGGGTTGTTGCGCTATGTATGGCTGAAACGTCAATGCCCGCTACTGTAGAAGAAAGAGTGCAAGTGGGGTCTGAACTGATACAAAAACTTACCGGCCAAGGAATTCCCATGGAAAAGATCTACGTGGACCCGCTGGTGCAGCCGGTTTCGGTTGACACCCGTATGGGCAGTGCGATATTAGAAGCCATACGTAACATCATGAACGATTTTCCGGGGGTGAACACCATCTGTGGTCTTTCAAATATTTCATTCGGCCTTCCGTCGCGCCGTCTCATTAATCGAAACTTTCTGGTGCTTTGTATGGCTTACGGCCTGTCTGCCGCGATTTTAGATCCCTGCGATACGGAACTGATGTCAACACTACTTGCCGTTGAGATGCTTCTCGGTCGAGATGAATATTGCGAAAATTTTATAGACGCATATCAAAACGGCCGGTTAACCGTGGGATGAGACTTTGAGTAATTTTTTAATGCGTTCCGGAAATCAAAAACCGGGTCACTAAAAATCAAGTGCAACATGCTATCAAAAAGGGGGGATAACCATGAGCGACATTAAGGCATTAAATGAGGCAGTCATCAAAGGGGACATTCAGACTGCTTTATCGCTGACCCAAAACGCAGTGGATGCGGGCAAAAAGGCTCAAGATATTCTTGACCAAGGTCTCATTGCCGCAATGGATCAGGTGGGTGACAAATTTGCCACGGGCGAGATGTTTGTTCCGCAAATGTTACGTTCCGCCAAAGCCATGCAAGAGTGTCTGAAGCTGATCAAACCGCAGTTTCAGGAGGGTGATCTCAAGTCCAAGGGAAAAGTGGTCATCGGTACCGTAAAAGGGGATTTGCACGACATCGGGAAAAATCTGGTGGCCATGATGATGGAAGGTGCGGGATTTACCATCATCGATCTGGGGGTTGATGTTTCGGCGGATATGTTTGTAAAAAAAGTGCAGGAGGTCGAGCCCGATATCCTGGCCATGTCGGCCTTACTGTCCACAACCATGCCGGGCATGCGAGAAACCATAGAGACCCTCCGGAAAGCCGGGGTCAAGGACAAAGTCATAGTGATGATTGGCGGAGCACCGGTTACGGCCAATTTTGCCGGTGAAATCAAGGCGGATGCTTATGCGCCCGATGCGGGATCTGCCGTAATTGAAGCTAAAAAGGTCCTCGGCATTTCCTGAACCCCAAATATGCAAACAAGGAGAAAACCATGAAACCTGTGGAGATTCCTACATTTCAACCTCGACTTAAGGTCTTAAACCGTGATCAGGCCCTGGCGATCCATGCTGCGGCTCTCGAGATTCTCGATAAGACGGGCTTCAGAATGGAACACTCCGGTGCCAGAGAAATACTTGCGGCTGCCGGATGCCGGGTTTTAAACGACAATTGGCTGCGGATGCCGTCTTACCTTGTCGAAGAGGCTCTGAGATCCGCCCCGACGCAAATAACGCTCTATGACCAGAAGGGGAACAAAACAATGCCCCTTATCAATGGCAACTCTTTTTATGGAACCGGTTCAGATGCGACATTCACCCTGGATCTGGAAACCGGTGTGCGCCGTCGTGCGGTCAAAAAAGACGTTGCAAACTTTGCCAGGCTGGTGGACGGGCTTGAAAACATTGATTTTGCCATGTCAATGAGTAACCCCGATGACGTGCCCATCGAACATATTTATGTGTATGTTTTTGCAGAAATGGTCGAAAACACCAACAAACCCGTTGTATTCATTGCGGACAGCGGTAAGGACATCGGCAAAATATATGACATTGCCTGTCAGGTGGCGGGAAGCGAAGAGGCGCTGCAAAGAAAACCATTTATTCTGAATTATTCGGAGGCCATCAGCCCCTTACGTTTTCCTGAAAACGTCATGGAACGGCTGATATTTTGCGCCGAAAAAAAGATTCCCATCTGCCTTCCGTCCGGTTCAAACGCAGGCGGCGGGGCGCCGGTCACCCTCGCCGGGGCCATGGCGCTGGGCATCGCCGAGAATCTAGTGGGGCTGGTTGTTCACCAGTTGGCAGGTAAAGGATCGCCGTTTCTCTTCGGTCCCAACGTCAGCACCCTGGATATGAAGTCCAGCGTCGTTTCGTATGGTTGTCCCGAGTGGAGTCTCACGCAGGCCGCACTTGCGGATATGCGTGACGAGATATACGGCCTGCCCATATGGGCATTTGCCGGTGCTTCTGATGCAAAGGTCATGGATGCCCAGGCAGGAGCGGAAGCCATGTTTTCCATTATTACCGCCCTGCTGTCTCGTTCCAACCTGATTCACGATGTGGGTTTTCTGGAATACGGAAGTACATCCAGTCTCGAGATGGTCTGCATGGCCAACGAACTGATTTCCATGAGCAGGTTTTTCGCCGGGGGGATACCGGTTACCGAACAAACGCTGGCCTTCGATGCTATAGAAAGGGTTGCTACGGGGGGGCCGGGTTCCATATTTCTCACGGACGATCACACCTTTGACAATTTCATGGAATCGTTGTTTCTTCCCCGACTTCTGGATCGTTCCCGCTATGATTCCTGGAAAAGTGCCGGGTCTATGGATTTTTATAAGCGCTGTAATGTGGAGGCAAAACGAATCCTGTCAGAACATGAGGTGATTCCAAAACCCGAGGAAGTGCTCAAAAACATCAGCGGCATCCTCCAGAATCTCTAACTTCAATGTATGGTATTTTTTTGCAAATCATCAGGATGGTAAAATCGGAGCAATCATGCAAAACAAATTTCCCTTCAGCAGCCTGTTTACACCGGAAGATATCCAACAGATAGACCTTGCGGGACAAAAGATTTTAGATCGGGTCGGCATCAAAATCCATTCACAATCTTTACTGGAATTGCTGGAAAAATCAGGCGTTCAGATTGATAAGGATGCTCAAATTGCCCGTTTTGAAACGGCCCGGCTGAACCAACTGCTGGCACGGGCCCCCTCACGATTTGTTCTCTATTCCCGGGACGGTGTCAATGATGTCCTTATGGGCGAAGGCCAGGTCAATTTTTCCAACGGCGGCAGGGTCTTTCGAATCCTTGATATGGGGACGGGGGGCTACCGGCTCACCATGCTCAGAGATGTGGCCAACACTGCCGCCCTGGTGGACCAGCTCGATAATATTCGCGTGTATATCATATCCTGCCAGGCTCACGATATCGAACAACAATACTATCATTTGAATGATTTCTATTATGCCCTGAATTATACCACCAAACATGTTATGGGCGGCTGTGATAATCTGGCAGGCGTCAAGCAGATGTGGGAACTGGCCGGGTTTGTGGCGGGAGGAAAAGAGCGGCTCAGACAAAAGCCTTTTGTTTCCGTCATAACCAATCCCATAAGCCCCCTGACCTTCGGGTATGACACCCTGGACATTCTGGAGTTTTGCTGTAAAAACGGCATTCCCGTGGTCTGCGCTCCCGCGCCCATTGCCGGCATTACCGCCCCGGCAACCCTGGCCGGCACCCTTTGTCAAATGCACGCCGAAGCTTTGGCCGGCGTGGCCATTTCCCAGGTGTATGCCCCGGGTGCCCGGGTGCTTTATGGGGCCGTCCCCTCAACCATGGATTTGCGGAACATGGAATACACCATGGGGTCATTGGAAATGGGGTTGATGAACGCTGCCGCGGTTCAACTGGCAAGGCTTTATGATTTGCCCATTTACGCCTCGGCCGGGGTTACCGAGGCCAAGCGGCCCGATATTCAGTCGGGCTGTGAAAAAAGTATTTCCAATTTAATGGTGGCCATGAACGGAGCGGATCTCATTCACCTGGCGGCAGGCATGCTGGATTCGGGCAATTCTATTTCTTATGAACAATACGTTATTGACAATGAAATTATAGGCATGATTTACAAAATTTTATCCGGTATCCGGGTGAGCGAGGAGACGATCGGTGCCGGCGTCATCGAAGAGATCGGCCCGGGCGGCAATTATGTCATGGCAGACCACACCGTGGAACATATGATGGAAGAATTTTTCTATCCGAATCTTGCTGTACGCTGCAATTTCGATATTTGGGAACAAAGGGGCCGGCCCAACATGTTGCGCCGGGCCAAAGAACAGGTTGAAAAAATTTTAAAAGAAAATATGAATGGACGCTTAGATCCCGAGCTTATTGCTCGGATAAAAGTTCGTTTTCCGGAAATAAAAAATATTTAAAAATTATAACATGGATTACGGGGTAAAAAGGAGGCAAAAATTTCCTCAATAATACGCCTTATCGCCTGCGCGGTTTTCAGGCCCGCCCTTAACTTTCTCCGGCTGGAGGAAAAATATCCGCAATTACGGGCAACCTATCTGCCGTCTAATTTGCACCTCTATCCCCATACACTGAAAAAAAACCTGATCGGAGAAATTGTCTCCGCCCGGAAACGAAATGAGCGGCCTTTATTGTTATATGGGTACTGTGTCCCGGGTATCGAAGAGATCTGTACCCAAAATTGCGCGCATAAGGTGCCCGGACTTCACTGTTATGAAATGCTTCTCGGAAACGATCTATATGACCAGATCCTGGCAGAAACAGCCGGCACCTATTTTTTGGAAAAAGAGGTTATTGTTAATTTCAGGGAATACTGTTTTGAACCGCTGGAACTTTACGACAGTGAAATTCGAAAGTCTTTTTTCAAGCACTATAAAAAAATGATGTATGTGAGACAGCCGTCTGATCCGGATTTAAAGGCCGCGGCCGCTAAACTGGCCGGATTTTTAAATTTGGCTTTAGAAATAGTAGACGTAGATTATTCGCATTTGAACAAAAGACTCGTTCATTTGATACATTCAGATATTTCTCGGCATCTATCAGGTTTGCCCCAACCGGTTTACGAGCAGGATCAGAACACATGAAAAAGCCGAAAAAAAAGAAAAAAATCTCAAAAAAAAACCATCCCGCTGCCCGATCTTTGCCACAGAAAAAACAAAAAAGCAAATATGTCATGTTAAATGTGCTTCCCGAAGATCTGTGGTTGAAAGTGCGTAAAGGAACCACCGTATGGGAGGCCCTGGAAAAGACCGACGTGGAGCTTGAAGGGGATTGCGGAGGGATGGGCAAATGCGGGAAATGTAAAATACGAGCCATTTCTTCGGTAAGACCTCCCGTGGAAGAAGAGAAAGAGCTTCTCGATCCCGAGGAACTGAAAAATGGTGTTCGTCTTGCCTGTCGTCTCAAAATCAGAAAGGATCTTGTCATTCATACCGGGAAATCGGATGATGAGCCGATCCTTTACCAGATTCTTAAGGCAGGCCACGGACCCACGGTTAGTATCGATCCACTTATAAACAAGCGACCGGTTGACCTGTCGCTTGAATCCGGTCATGAGGGATTGTCGGATCTGGACCGGGTCAAAGCCGCTATGGGGCCGGAATATCGCAATCTGAAAGCATCCCTTCACTGTCTTCGTTTTTTGCCCCAAATGCTGAAAAAAACGGAAAACAATGGAACGGCGGTACTTCACGAAGCCTATTTGATGGCATGGCAAAATCAGGAACAAGCCGGCCGGGTTTTCGGACTTGTTTTTGACCTGGGAACCAGCACGCTGGTCGGCAAACTCGTCAATCTGCTCAACGGAAGCGAGGTGGCAACGATTTCCAGGCTCAACAGCCAAAGCAAATACGGATCAAACGTCATTAGTCGCCTGCAGTATATCAAGGAAAATCCAAAGGCTCTTTTCACGCTTACCGATCTTATCGTCAAGGATCTAAACTCCATTACCCAGCGCCTTTTAGAGGTGGAAGGCCTTACCCCTGACGATATCTTTATTGCCGTTGCCGCCGGAAACACCACCATGCAGCACATTTTTCTGAATTTGAACCCTTTGGGAATTGCGGGTGCACCCTTTTCTCCTGTTTTGACCGACGGATTGATTCTCAGTGCAAAAGATGCGGGTCTAAGACTGCATCCGGAAGCTATGTTGTATGTCATGCCGGCCAAATCGGGCTATATCGGCGGCGACATGATCAGTACCATCCTCGCCTCCTCTGTCGCAGAGCAGGATGATAAAATGATTCTCGGTCTTGATCTTGGCACGAATGGAGAAATTTTCTTAGGTAACCGCCAAAAGCTGTTGACCTGCTCTGCAGCGGCCGGCCCGGCTTTGGAAGGGGCGCAAATCTCCCAGGGAATGATCGCCAGGAGCGGTGCTATTGAAGGCATCAATTTTCATGAAGATAAACTTCATTATCAAGTGATCGGCAACGTTTTACCCAAAGGGATTTGCGGAAGCGGACTGGTAGACCTGGTGGCCGTGCTTCTGCATTGCGGCATTATCGATTCCCAGGGATTGATTTTGCCGGCACAGAAAAACGCTGATGATTATCTGAGTTCGAGAGTCATCACCAAATCAGGGGTGCAAAACTTCCTCGTGGCTTCTCAAAAAGAAACATCGGGCAACCGGCAAATATATCTCACACAGAAAGACGTACGAGAACTCCAGCTTGCAAAGGGTGCTGTGGCGGCCGGTATTCAGACGCTTATGGATAACATGGGTATCGGGATTCAGGATATTGACCAGATTTGTCTGGCAGGTGCGCTGGGCAATTTTGTTAACCCGTACAGTGCTATGCGAATCGGCCTGCTTCCCGCGGTTGATCCGGAAAAAATCAAGTCCCTGGGCAACGCGGCCAGCAAAGGTGCCGTGATGGTCCTTTTATCCAGGCATTACTGGCAAATGGCCAATGAATTGTCTAAATCCATAGAACATGTCGAGCTGTCCACTCATCTTGAATTCAACCGGTATTTTGTTGACAATTTGAATTTTCCGGATACAAATCTATGGTAGACCGGGCGGCGGTTCGAAGGGCTTTGGCGGCCGACAGTCCGGACCGAGTAGGAATCCTGATTCATATACCCAAAGCCCGGTCCTTTGAGCCGGGATTCTTTACCGCAGTATCCGGGAAAGAAAATCGCTTTTCTCTGAAACAAGTTAGAGTTGAATTTGAAGAATTACTGGTGGACGACAGGTTGACATTTGACCATATGTGTTTTATTTTACTTGTTTTAAGCATAGATACAGCGAACAGAAAATAGTAAGGTATATGCCATCGAAATTGTTACGACAACCAAAATGATGCAGGCGCGATCCGACCGGATGCGCCGTCAGTTTAAAACCATTGTTTTCACTCCTACCATGGGATTTCTCCATGAAGGTCATCTGTCTTTGATTCAAGAAGGCCGCAAATATGGAGATGACATGGTCGTAAGCATTTTTGTCAATCCCACGCAGTTTGGACCCGGAGAAGACTTGGAGTCTTATCCCAGGAATCTTCAAAGAGATTTGGAACTGCTGCAAAATCATGGCGTGAATGCGGTATTTGCCCCTGATGCAAAAGAAATTTACGGCAGAAAATTTCAAACCTATGTTACGCTGGAAAAATTGCCGAATTACCTGTGCGGCGCTACCAGACCCGTACATTTCAGAGGAGTTGCAA
This sequence comes from uncultured Desulfobacteraceae bacterium, assembly GCA_964539365.1. Classification (GTDB taxonomy): domain Bacteria; phylum Desulfobacterota; class Desulfobacteria; order Desulfobacterales; family UBA11574; genus S5133MH16. Next base: position 21,384 of record CAZIIV010000017.1, read on the forward strand.
CGGTTGTTACCAAGTTGTTCAACATAGTCAAACCGCATGTAGCTGTTTTCGGCCAAAAAGACTACCAACAACTTATCGTCATCGGTCAGATGGTGCGTGATCTCGATTTCGGCATAGAAATAATCGGTGTTCCCACGGTAAGAGAACCGGGCGGGCTGGCCATGAGTTCCCGAAATAATTATCTTACCGCCGAACAACGGATTAGCGCCCTTTCCCTGTACAAATCGTTGAACAAGGCAAAGGAGCTTATTGACAGTGGGATACGAGACGCGGCGAAGATTATTGACGCGGCAACAGAGTTGATACAGTCATATCCAGAAACTGTTATAGATTATATTGCCATCTGTGACCCTGAAACACTTGTGGATATCAAAGACATTAACAGGCCGGTAGTGATGGCTTTGGCTGTCAAAGTCGGAAAGGCCCGCCTGATTGACAATATGATACTGAATCAACAGCAAACAGATTTTAAAACTAAAGAAACTCAAGGAGATATTTTATGAGTAACGAACAATTCTTTTTTACCTCCGAATCAGTGACCGAAGGTCATCCGGACAAGGTTGCAGACGCAATATCGGATTCTGTTCTCGACGCAATTCTGGAGCAAGATAAAGCCTGCAGGGTTGCGTGTGAGACGCTTGTAACCACCGGCCTTGCTTTTATCGCCGGTGAGATTACAACCAGTTGTTATGTAGATCTGCCTGATATTGTAAGAAATACAATTCGTGAAATCGGATATCATTCATCCCAGATGGGATTCGACTGGCAGACCTGCTCGGTTATCACAAGTATTGATCAACAATCTCCGGACATCGCTCAGGGGGTAGATATGGGTCAAGGGCTTTTCAAAGACCAGGGTGCCGGAGATCAAGGACTTATGTTTGGGTTTGCCACGGATGAAACGCCTGAATTGATGCCCATGCCGATTATGTATGCCCATAAATTATGCATGCGCCTTGCCAAGGTTCGAAAAAACGGAGCCCTTGATTTCTTGAGGCCTGACGGCAAAGCCCAGGTGACCATCGAATATGAAAACGGCACCCCGAAGCGGGTAGATACCGTTGTTATTGCCGCCCAGCATAAACCACATATTACGTACGATGAGTTGAAGGAAGCAATCATCGAAGAGGTCATAAAAAAGGTAATCCCCAGGGAACTGACGGACGGTGACACCCGATACTTTATAAATGCCACCGGCAAGTTTGTGATTGGCGGCCCCATGGGAGACTGCGGGGTGACGGGGCGAAAGATTATTGTTGATACTTACGGAGGCCAGGGAAGCCACGGCGGCGGATGTTTTTCAGGAAAAGATCCCTCCAAGGTTGATCGCAGCGCTTCGTATATGGCCAGACATATCGCAAAAAATGTTGTTGCCGCAGGCCTTGCAAAAAAATGTGAAATACAAATGGCCTATGCCATCGGTGTGGCAGAACCTGTTTCCGTGATGGTAGATCTCATGGGAACTGGTGTAATTTCCAAACATCGGGTAAAAGAAATTATCAAAGAAACTTTCGACTTAAGACCCTCAGCGATCATTGAATACCTGGATCTGCTGCGTCCCATCTATCATAAAACCTCGGCTTATGGGCATTTTGGACGGAATGAACCTGAATTCACTTGGGAAAAAACAAACATGGCGGATGTACTCAGGGAAAAGGCAGGGCTTTAGGAATTGAAGATTGTGGATTGAAAATTAATGATTAAAAAAGAAGAAAGTCAGAAATAATAAAAATTTCAACCAGTTAACTACTCAGCCCCTTAACTGTTTAACGGAATCCCAAAAGGAGATTAATAGTCTATGGAATATGATATTAAAGATATAAAACTGGCAAAGGAAGGTCTGCTGCGAGTCGAATGGGCCAATCAGAGCATGCCGGTCCTAAACAATATAAAGAAAAGGTTTGCAGAGGAAAAGCCCCTAAAAGGCAAGCGCATCGCAGCCTGTCTTCATGTTACCACCGAGACCGCCTCTTTGATGCAGACTTTAAAAGCCGGCGGTGCGACACTCGCTCTTTGTGCCTCCAACCCCCTGAGCACACAGGATGATGTGGCGGCGTCCCTTGTAAAGCATGACAAAATATCTGTTTTTGCGATTAAAGGTGAAGACAACAAAACATATTACAAGCATATTCATTCAGCCATAGACATCAAACCTCATTACACCATGGACGACGGTGCCGACCTGGTTTCCACAATCCATTCCGAGCGCCAGGAATTAATTGAGGGAGTCAACGGAGGTACCGAGGAAACTACTACCGGAATCATTCGCCTAAGAAGCATGGCGGCGGGCGGAGTTTTGCAATACCCGATTATCGCTGTAAATGATGCCCGGACCAAACATTTTTTTGATAATCGGTACGGTACGGGTCAAAGTACTATAGACGGCATTATTCGAGCAACAAACCGCCTGATCGCCGGGTCCAATTTTGTGGTCTGCGGCTATGGATGGTGCGGAAAGGGTCTCGCGATGAGAGCTTGCGGAATGGGGGGAAACATTATTGTAACCGAAGTTGATCCCACAACCGCTCTTGAAGCGGTCATGGACGGATTTAGCGTCATGCCCATCCGGCAGGCCGCAAGGATCGGAGATTTTTTCTGTACGGTTACCGGGAACCTCAATGTGATACGCAAAGAACATTTCGAGATCATGAAAGACGGCGCTATTGTTTGCAATTCCGGTCATTTTAATGTTGAATTGGATCTCGAGGGTCTCAAAAGCATAACAAAATCCCACACGATAATACGACCCTTTGTTGAAGAATATATGCTGGAAAACGGCAAGCGGATCAATGTTCTGGGTGATGGGAGACTGATAAATCTTGCGGCTGCCGAGGGACATCCGTCAAGTGTTATGGATATGAGTTTTGCCAATCAGGCCTTGAGTATCGAATATATGGTAAAAAGTAAAAAGGAACTTGAAAATGATGTCTACCCGGTGCCCGACGAAATAGACAAGGCCATCGCCAAAGAAAAGCTGGATTCCATGAACGTTAAAATTGACAAACTTACCCCTGAACAGAAAAAATACTTGGCATCGTGGAGTATGGGAACCTAGTAGACTGTGGATCAAGAAATGACTAAAAGCCGACTTTTTTTTGGGGTCGGCTTTTAGTCAACCACGATTACGACTCGGCATTTTCTCATAAAGGAAAGATTTTCGGAAGCACTTCGAAGCCTGTGGGCATCTGTGTTACTTATTATAATGTCTGAATGTTCGACACCTCCTGTCCTCAACCCTTTTACCGTAAAAGGATGGTCTGCAACCCTCTGATTATTCTGGGCTGCCGCAAGATCCTTTGAATACCCACTCATACCCTGTTGTACGGCATATTCTCGGCTGACAAAGGCGGATCCGTAAACTTCACGTGCGTCTTCATCAACTATTTTCGGAACCATGACCGGCGTTATTCCAAGGCCCCGGGCATCAATAACCAATCCGGTAAAAACAGAAGGTGATATGTGAACAGGCGCCATGGTTCTTATCGATTCCAACGGTTTGATTTCTTCTGGAAGAACAAGCTGTGCAAATCCGCCTCTTAAGTTCATTTGCATTGTAACTTCTACGGTTCCGTCTGAAAAATATTCTTTTTTTACAACATGGGCGCCAGTAACCATGCTTTCTATTTTCGACATAATGATATGGTTTTTGCCTGCATAATCACCGACAACCGTAGTGCCATGGATTCGGACCCCTTTTGCGAGTTCGAGGATTTTTCGACAGGCATCCTGCGTTGCATCTTTTAAAGCAGATGAACGCGCCTGAACACGGTTAGGGAGCTTATCATCCGGATCCCCGATCCCTTTTGCTTGAATTACTCCTCTGCTCCAGTTAATGACTCCTTTTGGTTTTTGCTCAACAACGTCCTGGCCCCGATATTCGCTGCCATATCCAACAGAAAAAGTTATCAGAAGAAATATAAGAGCCACAGCTAAAGTCGGCTGATTTTTCATGGTAATTCTCCGAGCTATTTCTTAATCATGGGTTTTTTAATAAGGTTTTTCCCAGAGGCCGAGCAAGAGGAATATGTCTCTTAGGATTTTTCCGACAACACTGATGTAATTGTTGAATTTTGTCAATAAAAATTGACGGATTCGTAAAAAGTCCAATTTCTGCGTTGTGCCTGATTTTCTTCCGAACTATCGAAGCCATCCGCTTTGTCCGAGTTCGGTGGACAGTAATGATCTATATTCTTGAATCCGGCATAAGGCGTCGTTTTCGGTCGAAATCTGTTTGATGGATTCACGGAATCTACTGCTGTAACGCAATCCCTTGACAAACCAACCGAGCCGGCTGCGCATCATCCGAATCGCCCGCTGCTCTCCAAAATATGTTACAGAAGATTTAACGTATTGAATCATAACTTCAAAACGCCGGGATGGATCTGGGAAAGAAACTTTATTATCTCGGATGAGATCAAGCACCTGAGAAAAAATCCAGGGATTGCCGACGGCCGCTCTGCCGATCATGACGGCATCACATCCGGTTTGGTGTTGCATCTTCAACACATCTTCAGCTCTTACGATGTCTCCGTTTCCTATTACCGGGACTGAAACAGTGTCTTTAACAGCAGCAATCAGAGACCAGTCGGCCTTGCCCCGAAACCCTTGAGTTGCGGTGCGCGGATGCACTGTAATTGCATTGACACCGCATGCTTGAGCTATTTCAGCTATTCTTAATGCCTGAGACCCGGAACTGTCCCATCCGGTTCTTATTTTTACAGTCAATGGAATTTTTACCGTTTTCCGGATTGCCAGAAGAATTTTCTCAACCTTTTGCGGTTCTTTCATAAGCGCCGCACCCGATCCGGTTTTCAGTACTTTTTTTACCGCACACCCAAGATTGAGATCAAGGATATCGGCTCCCGAAGATTCGACGATGGTTGCTGCTTGGGCCATGAGCGAACGATCCGAACCGAATATCTGAACGGACAAGGGCTTTTCTGCGGGTTGGCTGCGGAGGAATTCATGTGTTTTGACCGAGTTGTAAACCAGACCGTTGGAACTGATCATTTCCGAGCAAACCAGGGCACAACCCGCTTCTTTGGCCAACAGCCGGAAGGGCAGATTGGTAATCCCTGCAAGTGGGGCTAAAACCGTGATATTATCGAGTACAACGGAACCTATTTTCATTTTAGCGGCATTGTTTTTTTTGAAGCCGGATTCGCATAGCAAAACAGGCAGTTGTGGTAGCATGGGTGCAGGTGGTAAGATCCGATATCCACCGACACCCTGCATCCGCATCCGAGCGTTATCCTCTGGCCGGTATCTTTTTTAACACTCAGATTTCCCCCGAAAATTTTCACCAAAAGATCGTTTGGAATACATGAACTTTTTTTTATGTTTGAATCTGCGGGCAGGGCGTTGAGTATGTCTTTTTCACAACAGGTATAAAGATCGATATTTTTTTCGGAAAGTTCTTTTTCCATTTTTATTAGTATCGCCTTTTTTGTTTTCAACGGCGGATCCACAAAAGAAAGTCCGGGCAGGCAGGCGACCCGTTTTTTAATTTTCGGGTAATGGTCCATAAAGCTTGTGATACATCTGGTAACACCGCATCGGGAAACCCTGGCGGCAATCCGCGAAAAATCATTCAAATTGTCCTGAACTTCTTTTTCATGGAATTTAAAAAAACAGATGGGATCAAATCTCCAGTTAATCGATCTGGCGTCAAAATTTCGACAGAGCTCCTTTAGTTGATCCAAACGCCGGGTTAGCGGCGGCAGACCGGGTTCAAGCAAGGGAGAATTCGAATTTATGGTAAAATTGAAAAAAAGATTGTATCCCATGGACAAGAGTTTTTGGCCGAATCCGCCCTCGATGAAAGGAGCAAAATTTTTTGACCAGAATACAAGGGTGTGAACGTTGTCCGGGGTGGCTCCTATCCTGGACTTTTGCCGGTTATATGGATTAACAACCTCAAAAAAACCCTTATCAATCTGAATCATGAACCAATTCATATAAAATGCCGGGATATCGGTTCGCCTGGAGGCGGAAATAACGATTTGAGGTGGTGGGTTCATAAAAAAACCTGATTTTTATTTTTTCTTCAGATCTGCTAATGATATAATCTTTCCGGCGTTCGGTGTTCCCTTTTTTTTTTGTTTTTCTCCGGAAGGATCGGGCACTTCGGGACAAATTACCGGCTCCAGACGGACTCTCCTGCCGCCCATGGTAAACTCCCGGCCCTGGATATAAATATCCCTCAGGATCCAGGTTGCCACCTGAAGGGGCACCTGAAGCATAAGTAATTTGACATGGTACCAGTCCTTTTTAACATCCGGAGAAATCTCTTCTATTCTTGCGAATGATAAGGGTTTATCTTCGAGATATATCAGTATAACGTCATTTTCCTTTGCCATGATGCCGCCCTTTCTCAAAACTCAATACAACGATATTCGCGGGTTACATTTATGTCCTGAAGGGTCGTTTTGAAAAATGAACGTCGAACATTGAACATCGAACGTCCAACGTCGAATAATGATGTCGCTCCGCTCCTCAAGTTATTCTAAAATCGAATGAAAAACAAACAAATCCTTTACGTCCTCCGCAACTGGTAATTATAATTTATAAATTCTAATACAATACCATATTTAAGAATATGTGTACTTGGTTTTTTTATTGAAATTCTTGTCCTTGTTTTTGTCTTTCATTCAACATTCGATGTTGGACGTTCGATGTTCGATGTTCATCATTTCCAGAAAACCTTCCTCTGTTCTTCCCGGGTAAAAAATAACTTATCAATTATGGGTTAATGGTCCGGGGAATCGAGGCACTTCTGGCTGGCCGCGGCAGGGGCCGCGGTGCTTTTTGAGATGTGCGGATAGGGTAATTGCCTAAAACATGTTTCCTTGGAAATAAATCTACCCGTGTTTTTGCTCAAAGGTCTTCATAAAATCCACAAGTGCTTCCACTGCCGTTACCGTTGTGGCGTTGTAGATCGATGCCCGGCACCCTCCCACGGACCGATGACCTTTAAGGCCGGCGAAACCGTTTTCCAGAGCTTGCTCGACGAACCGTTTTTCAAGCGCTTCGTCCGGAAGTCGGAAGGTGACATTCATCATTGAACGGCTGTCGGGTTGGGCCGTGCCGTTATAAAAACCTCCCGAATCTATTGCTTCGTAAAGAATGCGAGCCTTTTTTTTATTGATTTTTTCCATTTTTTCAAGTCCGCCAATGGTCTCTTCAAGCCATTTCATTACCAGTTGAATGGCATAAATCGTGAAGCACGGCGGGGTATTAAACATTGAGTTCTTGGATGAATACGTTGTATATTTAAGCATTGACGGCAAGGTGTCCGGCACCCTGTCGAGCATATCTTCCCGAATAATCACCATGCACACCCCGGCAGGACCGATATTTTTTTGAGCCCCGGCATAAATAAGACCGTATTTATCGACATCAAATGGTCTGCACATGATATCCGACGACATATCCGCGATAAGCGGCACATTATTTGTATCCGGAAAGGATGCCCACTGGGTCCCTTTTATCGTGTTATTGGATGTGATATGAGTGTAAACCGCATCGCTGCTGAAGGTAATATTTTTCGGAATATATGAAAAATTTTTATCTTCCGAAGATGCCACGACCTTGATGGTTTTACCCTGTATTTCGGCTTCCTTTACGGCTTTTGCAGACCAGGTTCCGGTATTGACATAATCGGCGGAATCGCCGTTACCGAGCAGATTCATGGGGATCATGCAAAATTGCAAACTTGCACCCCCTTGTATAAAAAGCACATGGAAATTATCATCCAGGCCCAACAGACGCCGGGTTCTTGCAACGGCATCGTTTATGATATCGTCAAACCACTTGGATCTGTGGCTTATTTCGGTGATGGACATACCGGAACCGCCGTAGTTTAAAAATGAATCCTTTATTTCTTTAAGTACTTCAATGGGAAGAGCGGCGGGGCCGGCGTTAAAATTATAAACTCTATTTTCCTTCATCTGTTTCCCCCCATTTTTTATCCTCGGATTTATTCAGCGTATCTTCTAAAAAGAATTTTATTTGTACAGAACCGTTGAGATATGTCAATCACTATTTTTCAATCCCCCAGGCCAGACGCATTTGAATCCCAATTTGATAAGGTACGTTGTTTGATGGTTGATAATAACTGAGCAACATTGTATATTTTCTTAACTATAATTAAA
>CAZIIV010000018.1:0-26570 GCA_964539365.1 uncultured Desulfobacteraceae bacterium
CAACGAGTTTTTCCTCGTCATCAGACCCGGCGGCAATCGATAACAGGTCCCGAAAGGTGGTTCCTTTAAATCGGGCCGGATGCTGAAATCCATAAACAACGCCGGCGTTGGATCGTTCATGAATGGGAAGCTTGCTGATGTCCGACCCGTTGAAAATTATTTTTCCGGACGTGAGTTCATTGATCCCCATAATCAGCTTGGCCAGGGTGGTTTTGCCCGACCCGTTGGGTCCGGTAATGGCATAAAATCCGCCGGATTCAAAGGTGAAACTCAGGTCATGGATAATGGTCCGGTCGGCCAAACTTTGAGCACCGGCATCCGATTCCGGGGTTCTGAACGAAATGTTTATTAATTCCAGCATGGCTGCTCGCTTTCACTATATTTTTGGTTTCTAATATCCAATTCGGTTTTGGACGTATACAATGCGCGGTGTTGAAGGGAAGGGGAGCATAAATTCCCTTCCCGTTACTGGTGCGACACCTGCACTCAATTATCAGCTCTTCCACAACCCGTGTACATTGCAGTATTCCCGGGCTGTCAGACCGGCTTTGACCCCTTTAAAAACCGCTTCCGGATCATCACCGGGTTGGAGAAACTGTTTGCAGATCGTGTCACCATCCGTAATCTCAATCCATTCGACATAATGTTTTTCTTCCATGGGATGCGGATTGCTTCCGACTTTCACCTTGACATCGTCGCCGGAGGGTTCGACCACCGGCACATGTTTTTCTTTCCCTTCATCAGCCGTTTTTTCCTCAAACAATTTCATTTCCTCTCCACAGCAGACCAGGTCCCCGTCTCCGCCATGAAGTACTTCCACGATATTGCCGCAGGTATCACATTTGTAAATCTGATGTTTTTTGGCCATTTGTTTGTTCTCCTTTTTTAGAGTTTGTTATTGGTTGGATCGTCACTCCTTGGAAAAAATCAGCGCTTAAACGTATTCTATTTAAAATCGTTCTCCTCGTGCTTTTGTGCAATCGTCCCGGCCAGCCGGTCCAGCGCTTCAAAAACAGCCTCGGAGGGAACCCCTTTGCACAGAACAGGATCCAACACTTCGACATTCAGGTTGGGAATCATTCCCGCAAGTGTTTCTACTGTCTTCCCTCCCCATCCGTATGATCCGATAATGGAAAGAAACTTCGCTTTGGGCCTCAAGGCATTTTTTCTTTGCCTTTCCGAGTTTTCCTTGGACTTTCCCGTGTAATTTTTCGACTTTACCCTCCACCTCCAAGTCGTCAGGAACGGCACGCTAAAGTCCGAGCTGCTTCATGGTCTCTCGCATGAAGGCAGGGAGGTCGGCCGGTTGCCGGGACGTGACCAGATTCGCATCAACAACTACCTCCTGATCCTCATAAAGCGCGCCGGCCTCTTTCAGCTCATCAGCCACCGACATGTAGCAGGTTGCACGCCGCCCTTTCAAAAGACCGGCGCTGATCAATATCTGCGGCCCATGGCAGATGGCGGCGACCGGTTTGTTTCGTGCAAAAAAGCTCCGGGCGATTTCCAGCGCCTCCGGCTCTTTTCTCACCACCGCCGGTGCTTTTCCCCCGGGCAGGACCAGGATTGCATAGTCGTCGGGGTTGACCTCGGCAATGGTTTTGTCCACGGCCACTTCGTAGCCGTGCTTGCCGGTGATGGCCCCGCGCTTGAGGGATGCCACCAACACTTCAATCTCCGCCTCCTGCAGCCGGTAGTAGGGAACCAGCAACTCAGAATCCTCAAAATTGTCCGCACTTATAATCAAAGCTTTCATAATTCCTCCTTATTATTTCTTTTCGGGCTTTCGCCGATGGCACAGCTGACCCGATGCGGGGCCGCCTCCATCCGGCTGCTTGCGGGGCTCTATTTTCATACAGTACATCCGGAAATGGCCTCTTCAGCCGTTATCAATCAGTTGCTGGACCCGGTCCTTTTCGTATGTGAAATCGATCAGCGGTCCGGCGTCCAGGTGTTGAATCCGATCGGTATAGGATCTGGATTCCTTTTGATATAAAATGCCGATGGGAATCCGGTCTCCCCATTTACGGGACAATGCGGTTGCCGCTTCGATGTCTGTGGTATCATGGTCTTCGTCTGCCAGATCATATGCGCGTTTTTTATACCACGCATGGGTGTTCACCGAATTGAAAGAGACACACGGCTGCATAATATCAATCATGGAAAATCCCTTATGGGCGATTGCTTTTTGAATGAGCTGATTCAGGTGCGCTTTGTTGCCGCAAAATCCCCGGGCCACAAAACCAGCGCCAAAAGCCAGGGCGGCGGTCAACGGAGGAAAGGATTCCGCAATCACGCCGTGGGGCTGCATTTTGGTCTGAAACCCGATATCTGATGTGGGCGACGCCTGGCCTTTTGTCAGGCCGTACACTTTATTGTTATGAACGAGCAGGGTGATATCAATATTTCTTCGAATGGCGCTGATAAAGTGATTGCCGCCCTCACCGTAGCAATCCCCGTCACCGGAACTGACCACCACCGTCAGGTCGTGATTGGCGATTTTGGCCCCGGTGGCCACCGGCAGGGCCCGGCCGTGAAGCCCGTGAAAAAAATTACATTTGAAAAAATGCGGTGTCTTGCCGGCCTGGCCGATGCCGGACACAATGAGTAGTTTTTCCGGGGAAAGGTCCATTTCAGCAAATGCCTCTTTCATCGCATCCAGAATCTGAAAATTACCGCACCCCGGGCACCATTTGTTTTCAAAATCACAGAAAAAATCTTCTTTTGTCAGCATGGTTTTGCCTCTTTATCTGGAATTAAAAATTATACCTGAGTTGACCCAGGTTATAAAAAGCGGTCAATCTCTTCGATAATATCCTGGGGAAACAGCGGACGACCGTCATATTTTAATATCGATCCCGTACAATTGATCCCGGTCTGCTGGCGCAGCAGCCGCTTAAACTGGGCCGTTGAATTTAATTCAACCGTGACACATTTTTTGGCCTTACCCGTTGCGGCAAGGGCTTTTTCCGCTGGAAACGGCCAGATATCGGAAAACGTCAGGCATCCCGCATCGATATCTTTATCTATCAGCAGATCCACCGCTTCTTTAATAGCACCGGCACTGCTTCCCCACCCGATGAGCAGGATTTCGGCATCTTCAAAATATCCCTCCGGTCCGTTCATTTCCCCTGTCATGGCCTCAATCTTGGCATTTCGCTTGTTTACCATTCGTGTTCGATTGGCCTTGTCTTCGCTGAGGTGACCGTCTTCAAGATGCTCGTTGCCGCTGGATTTCACAATGGCTTTTCCCCGACAAGGAAGCGCCCGGGGGGAAACCCCTGATTCGGTAACGGCAAACCGGTGATAATTTTCAGGGTCATCCAGGTCGGCGTCAGCAGCGACAAAACGGGGAACAGAAGACGGCGCGGTGAACTGCTCTCCGGTCAGAAACACCGAATCATTTAAAAACTGGTCCGTTAAAATAATTGCCGGCACCTGATATTTTTCAGAAAGTTCAAAGGCCCGGATGGTGTCATGGAATGCTTCGCTGACACTGCGGGGGGCAAACACAAACCGGGGGAATTCATCCTGGGATGCGTTGATGACAAACAGAAGATCACCCTGGCCGGACCGGGTGGGCAGGCCGGTGGCCGGAGCGGGTCGCTGGGCATTGACAATGACAATGGGAACTTCAGCAATCCCCGCAAGCCCGAGCCCTTCGGTCATCAGGCAGAAACCGCCACCGGATGTGGCGGTCATTGACCGCACCCCCGCAAATGCCGCGCCGATGATCATGTTCACGGCCGCGATTTCATCTTCCGCCTGTTCGACCACAAAAGGAATATGTTCCGTCATGCCGGTCAGATTCTGGATAACGCCGGTGGCCGGTGACATAGGGTAAAATGACGCAAACCGGCAGTCTGCCGCCAGGGCGCCTAAGGCAATGGCTTTGGAACCATTCATCAGCAGCCCTTTTTCCGGCCCTTTTCCCCAGGTAAACGCCCATTTAAAATCCGTTTCCGCCACTGCCTGGTATCCAAGCTCCGCGGCCTTTATGTTTTTCTCAAGCACTGACGAATCTTTTGCTCCAAACCGGGCGGCCAGAACATCTTTTAAAAATTCAAACGGCGACCCGAGCAGGGCAAGGCAGCTGCCCGTCGCCACCGTGTTGGCGGTGATCTTGCCCCCGGCCTCCTCGGCCAGTTTATCGAATTCAACCGCTGTAATGGGTTTTTGTGCATCGTCAAATGATTCACCGCTCAGAATGACACCGCCATCGGGTATCTTATTCTGATGCAGCAGCACGGTTTGACGATCCAGGGCAACCAGCAGCGCAATTTCATATCGGGGAGAAAAAATTTCATGGTCACTGATCCGGATTTGGACAAAACTGTGACCGCCCCTAATTCGGGATTCAAAATCATTAATGGCCATCACATACAAACCCGCCTTCTGACATACCTGGGCCAGAAGATATCCCACGGTCTGGATTCCCTGACCCGCCGCACCACCGATGGTTACGGTAATATCAACAGACATATCGGACGCTCCTTAATTGTGGTTTCCGGTTATCTAACTCGTGAAAACTTTTAGAATATATGTGCTATGTTAAGACAAACTCGCAAAAAGTCAGATTTTGATGGCAAATTTTGATATTCAGCCTGAAACAATTTTGATGACTTCCTCAATATCCGGTACCTGAAGAATTTCATACTCCCGGATCCATTCGATGGTCTGGTCAGCATTGATCAAGACGTTGGCCCGCCCTGAAATGCCTTTGTCCGCAATAAACAAACCATACTTTTCAGCCACTTCGCCATGGGGCCAGAAATCGGCGAGCAGATTGGTCTCAGTCACCCCCATCGCCGCTGCCCAGGCTTTCTTCGACGGGACACTGTCCACACTGATACCGTATGCAATCACGCCCAGGTCATCGAATATAGTTTTTTTCAGTTCCAGGGTCCGCATTTGAATTTCACAGACCGATGTCCACGCCAACGGATGAAAGGAAAGCAGCGTTTTCGTGCCGCTCAGGGTCATGGGCGTCACCTCTTTTTCATACTGATTGACCAGCGTGAATTCAGGGGCCGGATCTCCTTTCTTTAGTTTATGATGGGTCATATCAACCTCCTTTCCTGGTGCTTTTTTAATTATAGAGCCTACGCATATAGAACAAAAAGTGATTATATATAGGCAGTTATGGTTATTTCGGTTTTGAAGCCATTACATACGTGACTGCAAGGGGTAAAGAGAGAAAAAAAGTCACAGTCAAAAGTTACCAAAAACTGTCATTGTGAAGACAGCGAAACATGCCCCCACGAATGGCAACTTGCCGACGAGGGAGCCGGAACGATTGTAAAAGCCCATAACAAACATACCTGGGGTCATAAAGCAAAAGTGGTTTCAGCATATAACTCAAATCACTTTCCCGGGTCGGATACGGGCTGATAAGGGTTTGCCGGTATAATTCGTCTGCCGTGGTGTCATTTAGCATGGCCTGTTTGATGGTATTGATCAGCCCCGAGGCCTGGTCGGACAGGATATGGGCCCCTAAAATCCTGTTATTTTCATCCGTCAATATTTTATATGCAGCATGTTCCAGGCCGATACGCCGGTAGGTCGACCAGTTGAGATTTTTGGCAACGCTTTTATGATATGTTCGGTTGTCCTGTTTCAGCGACTCTTCTGTCTGACCGACCATTGCCAGCTGAGGGCAGGTAAAAAGGATGGAAGGAACTGCTCCATAATCCATGGCTGCATCCGGACCCCGATCCAGTTCGGCAAGAATATTTTTCGCGGCCACAAAAGCTTCCTGGTCCGCCACCCGGGCAAGCTGAATGGTTGCGGCACAATCACCCACCGCAAAGATGCGTGGATTGGTGGTTCGCATTAGTGACTCATCATTGACGACGGCTTGACGGATTTTCTGGGTGATTTCAATATCCTCTTCTTACATTAAAATTGAAGTCCTTATTTTCTCGTTCCCAGGTTGTGCCTGGGAACGAGAATAACCTCTCTATTTTCCCCCAACCTTCTTGACGTCCCCAACCTTCTCCTGAACTTTCCCTTCTAAATTTTCGCCTTTGCCCTCGGTTTCCAGGTCTTCGTTACCGACTGCTTTTCCGGCGGTCTCCTTGATCTTACCTTTCACCTGGTGCATCTTGCCTTCCGCTTTGTCTTTTGTGCTTGATTTCATGCTCTTTCTCCTGTTTGATTTTTGGTTGAGTAAACTTTACCTGAATCTATTCCTGGCCTGATCAAAGATTTGCTCAAAGGCAGTCCATTTTTTGTCCAGACTCTGTTTGAGTTCTTTCAAGCCTCCCTATCCGGCTACTTGAATCTCCTCCAATTTGCATACTCCGCGTTCCATTTTTGGAGCATAGATTGAAGATCCTCTCTATATTTAAATTTTCCACTCATTGGGGTCTCAAACCTTTCATTAAATGGTTCGTAATTAAAATTTGGTCTTACCATCGATTTACTCGACAGTCATGTTGTTGACCACGCTCTTTACGCCGTGAACGTCGCTCACGAGTTCTGTGGCCAGGTCTTTTTCACCCGAATTTATTGTGGTTTGTTTTGGAAATTGTAAACTATATATTCAATTTTTGTGCCAGGCTTTCAACACGCAGCGCTATATGATCTATCATTTTGATTTTTAGTCATAATCATTTAAATAAGCACTTATGAAACTGTCATAAGTTGCCATTTAAAAAGGGTCGGATTTAACCCTATGGTCATATATGACTCTTTTTTAAGGTCTCCTTGGTGTTTTGGGTGGCAGCGGTATGTCTTCCATGCGGTCCCGAATCTTTTTCTCCGCGATGAGAATGCCGTCCGTTTGAATCAGCGGCCCGTATTTCATGGACGCGCCGTCGTTCAACGCCAGAAGAATATCCGCTCTCATGACCGGCGCATTGCCCGGTTTTTCGCTGATCCGGGTGGAATAACTGTTCTGGCCTCCCCGGATTCTGAATTCGAATTCCTGCCAGGCGAATACGGCATAGCCGTGTCCTGTGATGGTTTCCGCAAGCACTTCCCCGACGGTCTGCACCCCTTCACCGGCCGCGCCGGCGATAACCACATTCAGATCTTCCATTATGTGATGCCTCCCTTTTCTCGAATCATATCAACTTGTCGTTGATGACCAATATCCGTACCGTGAACGCGATGTCAAACGTAATCCCGTGTTCTTTTTTAGCGGCACGTAGCTTTCCACATAGGCAATGACCTTTTCCCCGGCCTTATACCGGTCAACAAAGAACGAGCTAGTACCCATCCATAAATGGTCTTTTTGCCCAATATCGGCGTTGTGCGAAAAAAAATAATCCTCGAAATATCAAACTATCAAACATATGTCTGCGGTTATTTTTTCCGCACGCCTTGATCTTGAACAAAAATGCTCATTTCTGGACGGCGACGAGCTAATGGTGACGAGCAGGACCATCAAGGGAAACAGCGCGAAGAACGTATTAAAGGCAAATGCTCCCGCCCACGCGGTTCCGTCAATCTTCAAAAACTTTTTGAAGGCGAGCCTCAGGATCGCCAGGACCCTGCGAGTCCTTTGATCAATCCGGCTTGGCATATTCATTTGTCGTTATCTTTCTCCACCGTCGTGCGTGTCTTCGTCCAGTTATTCCAGGCCGTTGGTCGCGAGCCGGTGTCTCCCCGGCCGACACCGGCTTAAAATCCACAGCTGCTCCTTTGCAGGCATGAGGGGTCATTTCTTCAACCTTAGCAGTCTTGCGTTGATGGCCACAATCACCGTGCTCGCGGACATCAGCACGGCACCCAGGGCGGGGCTGAGCAGCACGCCCCACGCGTAAAGCGCGCCGGCGGCCAGCGGAATGGCAACGACGTTGTAGCCCGTGGCCCAGAAAAGGTTCTGAACCATCTTCCGAAACGTGGCGCGAGAAAGCTGTACGATGGCCACGACATCCAGCGGATTGCTCCGCACCAGAATAACGTCGGCGGTTTCGACCGCCACATCGGAACCGGCCCCAATGGCGATGCCCACATCCGCCTGGGCCAGCGCCGGGGCATCGTTCACGCCGTCGCCGGTCATGGCCACCAACACGCCCCGGGATTGGACCTCTTTTACTTTGGCGGCTTTGTCCCGGGGCAGGACCTCGGCGAAATATTCATCCAGTCCGATCTGGTCCGAGACCCATTTGGCCGTCGCTTTGTTATCGCCGGTGAGCATCATGCAGCGGATGTCCAGCGCCTTAAGGGCATCGATGGCTTGCTTCGCCTCAGGTCGGACGATGTCGGCCAGGGCAATCGCTCCTTTCAACTTTCCGTCAACGAGGATAAACACAAGCGTCTTGCCTTGGGCTTGCAGCGGTTCGACGCGCTTGTCGGTGAAATCGATGCTCTGTTCGCGCAAGAAGCCCGGGCTTACCACCTTAATATCTTTGCCCTCGACTCTGCCTTCGGCGCCTTTGCCCATGATGCTTTTAAAATTTTCGACGGGCAGTTTATTATCCGAAGCGGCGGCGATAGCCTTGGCGATGGGATGTTCGGAATTCGCATCCACGGAGGCCGCGTACTTACGCAGCGTTTCTTTGTCGATGTCCTGCGAAAGTACCAGTGTGTCGGTCACGCCGAAGCGGCCCTCGGTCAGCGTGCCGGTCTTATCAAAAATGACGGCCTGCAGTTTTCGGGCGCCTTCGAAAGAAACACGATTGCGAATCAGCAGCCCGTTGCCGGCAGCCAAAGCCGTGGAGACGGCCACCACCAGCGGCACGGCCAGACCGAGGGCGTGCGGACAGGTGATTACCATGACGGTTACGGCGCGCTCGATGCTAAAGGCAAATTCCTTGCTCATGGGAACAAGCCAGATAAGAAATGTGAGGGCGCCGCAACTCAGTGCCACAACGGTGAGCCACATCGCGGCGGTGTTGGCAAGGTTTTGCGTTTTTGATTTGCTTTCCTGTGCCTGTTTGACGAGATCGATGACCTGCGACAAAAAGGAATCCTTGCCGGTGCCTTTGACCTCGATGGTGAGCGAGCCTTCGCCGTTAATGGCGCCGCCGATGACTTTGCCGCCGGTCTTTTTGCTGACCGGGGTTGATTCTCCGGTAAGCATGGCTTCATTGACCGAGCTCTCGCCTTCTACGATGATGCCGTCGGCCGGAATTTTCTCACCGGGTTTGATCAGGACTTTGTCATCTACCGCCAGATCGCCAAGCGGCACGTCCTTTACGCTGCCGTCGGGCATGAGTTTGTGGGCGTCGGAGGGCATGAGTTTGGCCAGTTCCTCCAGGGCCTTTGAAGCGCCCATCACCGACTTCATCTCGATCCAGTGCCCCAGCAGCATGATGTCGACGAGGGTGGCCAGCTCCCAGAAGAACATCTTGCCGGTCAGGCCGAACACGACAGCGCTGCTGTATAGATAGGCGGTAGTGATGGCGACGGCAACCAGCGTCATCATGCCGGGCTGCCTCGATTTGAACTCCTCGAACAGCCCTTTGAGAAACGGCCAGCCGCCATACCAAAAGACTGCTGAAGAAAGACTGAAAAGAACATAGATGTCGCCTGAAAAACGAATGGCTTCTCGCAGTCCCACCAGGGTTTGGAGCATCGGCGAGAGGAGGAGAATCGGCAGGGTAATAACCAGTGAGATCCAGAACCGCTGCCGGAAATCCGCCGCCATGTGAGCATGGTGATCGCCACCCTTATGGCCGTCATAACCCTTGCTTGCTTTATGCCCATCCTGTTTCAGCCCCTGATGGCCTTCGTGTATTTCATGGCCTTCATGTTGTGAGAAACCACTGGATGAATCATGGCCTCCATGTTTGTGAGTATTCTTTTTCGCCATGTTTCTTTCTCCTCTCAGATATCGAGTTCTCCGATAATTTATTTTAAAGTTTCTGCGGAAGTCCGTAGCTTGTGACGCTCGGCCTCATCCAGGTTTATATCAATGTGCTTTGAAATGCCATTTCCTCAGGCGAGCAATTACTTTCACAAACAGGACAATATTTTTTCAAGGGCAAACCGGCAATATTGGCCTGGCTCCAGACGGGCACCTCGCTATCACCGTGCTCGCCAATAATGTAGGCATGGACGTTGCGGGGGTCGACTCGACAATGGCGGCTGAGCAGAAATCTGAACCGTGCGGTGTCGAGCGCGGTCCCTGATCCGATGACTCGATTCATGGAAAAATGAGAAACCTTGAGGGTGACATAGGTCAGAATATCCACGGGATTGGATACGATCAGCAATGTTTTCGGTTCATGTGCCGTGATTTTGGGAATGATGTCCTTGAAAATTTCCGTGTTTTTACGCACGAGATCCAGCCGTGTCTCACCCGGTTTTTGAGCCGCGCCTGCGGTAACGACAACAATATCCGCGCCCTTGCAATCGGAATAATTCCCCGCGTAAATTCTTGTCGGTGAGACAAAGGAAAGGCCGTGATTCAGGTCCATGGCATGGCCCTCGGCTAAGTCGGAGTTCTGGTCGATAAGGACGATGGTTGAAGCCAGACCGCTCATCATGAGGGCAAAGCAGCTGGTCGCCCCCACCTGGCCGGCCCCCACGACAACCACCTTTCGAGTTGTCGAAATGTTTTTCTCGAGTGCATCTGAATACTTTTGCGGATTCCTATCGAATTTTGTCTTGCAGTCCTTGCTGCAAAAACAATAGTTTTCTCCCATATGCCGGGCACTGTGCCGAGCCTCACTCTCATCTACCTCCATACCGCAAACCGGGTCTCTGACCATACCGTTGGATCCTTTTTATGTTACATTATGTTTTCTTAAAGGACCTCTCATCTAAGGTTACTGCTTCGGTTGTTCTCCGAACACCACCCTTTTTCAATGTGAATTTGGGAGCAGCAAGCGTTGTTCTAATCCCATTCCACCGGCTCTTCCGAACCCTTGAAGCCTTCACAGAGACAGAATTCGTGCGCCGCTCGCACCGCCTCAGCAGCAGATGGAGGCAGCGATTCCTCCATCGAAACCGAAACGGAACTGCTGGGGGAAAAGAAATCTTTGGTAATCCCCAGGGATTTGTCTGTTTTTTGTATCGATTGCGAGCCGTCTCTTTCGATGGCCGTCAGCGCACGGATGGCATCGATATTCTCGGGAATGGTAATCGCCTCATTGTGCACCTGGTATGTAAGATAGATCTCTCCGTTGTCCACCGCCATACTGTCTTCCCAGACGGCAACTTCCCACATGTCGGACCGGGGCCTGCCCAAATCCCGCATCAATTCGATCACTGAATTCAACGCCACCAGGTTGTCTCTGGCACGTATGAAAGCGATGCGCGGCGCAAGGGAGAGCGTTTCACGCACCTCGTCCAGGCTCGTAGGCCTCGTCGTTTCAATCATGGTGAAATGGATATGACTGAGGTTTTGCGTAGCCGCGCCCGCCATGGTGACGAGATTCAATTCAGGGATAACTGTTTTTGCATCCGGTCCCTGATGGCTGGGGACCTTGGCTTCCGGGATCACGGTATTGATGATGCCGTTCTTATGGCTCTCCCAGGGATCTGTCGCCCGGCGCAAAATGACCGCATCGGCCACACGTTTGCCTATTACCCCGTAACCGTTTATGGCTACTTTAACTCTCTTATTTTTCGGCATGATAATACTCCCTAATCAAGTAATCTCGTCCGGCCTCATATTTGGCCTTCGAAATTTTTGGACGGATTTTTTCCTCATGCAATTTCAACAAAACAGACTGGTAACCTTAACGCATCCTCAAGTGTCGCCAGTCGTGTGTAACGTGACAACGCCAGCACTGTCTCAGATCAACTTCGACATCCTCACTTTTAATCGATGGATGGGTTGCGAGAATCATAGACCGGAATTCACTATACCCGTGAGACCGAGGTGCGCGATGACACTTGTTGCAGTTGCCCCCCTCTTCGGAAGGATGACGGAAACCATCTATTTTCCATTTACTGATAGTATGACAGACCCTGCAGTCGTTTCCAAACAGCCTGTCATGTGGGTCAAGGTGACAGGTCTCACATCCCAAATCTTGATGCAGTAGGGTGTGATCCATACGGGAAATTTTTTGCATTGGAGCATGTTCCTTGTGGCATGCGACACAGTTTTTTTCCGCCAGATGGAAACGAATCGTCGGCCTGAGCTGAGATGGGTCGTAAAATTCATGGCAATTCAAACACATCTCATCGGAAACGCCTCGCCATGGAACATGGCAATCATTACAACTCGCATTTTCTCGATGCATTGAACTCAGTTGGCCGGGCTGCGCAGCCTGCTCATTGGAGAAAAGCCAGATGGAAAAAAGGATGAGAAGAAGCGCCATAATAATATGTAGAATTTTCATGGCAGCCACCTCAGGCCGTAATAGATCGTAGACATAACGTGAACCAGAATCATGGCAAACAGAAAAACAGTTAGATAGATATGTATTCTCAGCCATTTCCCAAAAAGGGCTTTGGTTTTTACATAGCCTTGTAGCGTGTATTCCGTATCCACAATTGAACGAGCGAGCACCAGCAGTTCATCACAACGGCTTGCCTCAATCGCATCGTAATTGGTTTCACCACCGGTAGTTTCTGCCAATCCTTCAAGTTCTAGAATGGAAGCGCATGCCTGTATGTCGATTTGTGACTTCCTTAGTACGAGTTCCTTTCGTATCTCGGCGATGGCTCTTTTATGATCCTTTATAGATCGATTGACTTTTCTGAAAAGATAGCGTCCAACCAAGCCGCTTAAAACAATTGCAACCATGGACAGAAACGCGAGCGATCCTGTCCAACTGGCATATGTGTGCCCTGAGTGGACAATGACCAAGGACGGTCCACTTAGGCCAGCATAAATATGAAATTTGATAGGATTTTGTCTGCCTTTTTTGCCAAGCACCCGTTTGCGGAAAGGGTAGAGCAGTGTATATCCCATAATGAACGTTCCAAGGATGCCTATCAAATGCCCGGATAGACTACCGCTGAAAGAAAAGGTCGGTATCCACAAAAATACAACCAGTAAAAACAAGAACAGCACTGTCAATAGGAAGGTGATGTTCTTTTCATTGAAAACCATTAGGCCTCCAATACAATATCGCTTTTGGGCACCGAGACACAGGTCAAGATAAAGCCGTTCTGGATTTCTTCATCTTCCAGTCCGTCTTCGGTTTCCATATCAACCTCGCCGGAGAGCAATTTCACTTTGCAGGTACCGCAAAATCCTTGTCGGCATTCATACTCTATATCGATGCCGTTTTCTTCGGCGAGTTCTAAAATACTTTCGAAGCGATCATCCCATTTCAAATTTTTATCCGACGTTTGAAACTTGATCGTATAGTCCATCCTATTCCTCCTTCAGTAAGGCTTTGAGAATTTTCTTGGTCTGTTTATTACGGATATACATCGCGACTAACGTTGCGATGAAAAAGATAATCAAGAATACCATGGTGATGAAATGAGCCCATGACATCCCCCAAACACCTTCTTTATATTCTTGAAATTTTGGGGAGATTTTCATTTCATCCCGAAACCATTGAATATCGTCCTCAGAGAGTTCATCAGCCCATGCGACTCGATGAAAAGAGAAGCATGAATTCTCGGATTGTAAGCAATCCGGCATGTGCCCGCCACCGGCTGATAAAAGGGCAAAGGTCAATATTAAAACAGCATGCGAAAATCGGATTCTTGGCCAAAACGATTTATACGAATATTTCATTGCTTATCCTCAGTCTCCCTTTTATGCTTACATCTTACAAAGGCTATTTTTGCGCTGTGCCTGTATATCATCATTTTCCTACCAGTGAATCAGATTGTAGCCATTTGGGTTGTTGTATAAAAATTGCCCCCCCAAATGAAATCAAAACCACATCCTCACCCCGACCACAAAGGAAGTAACGTCGATATCTTCACCGTCGGCCTCCGCCAGATCCGCCGTTTCGCCGAGTTTACGATTCCAGGATACACCGATGTAGGGCGTAAACTCCCGGCAGATTTCGTAGCGCAGCCGAAGTCCCAGTTCGATGTCGTTGATGCCCTGGCCGACCCCGTATTCTTCGACCTCCTGTAAGGCAATGCTGGTCTCGAATCGTGGCTGCAGGATCAGCCTCTGGCTGAGAAGCAGGTCATATTCGGCCTCAAAGCCAGCCGAGATGTCACCGTCCTCGCTGATGTAGGCGGTCGCCTCCACCTCGAACCAAAGTGGTGCAAGTCCCTGAACGCCAAACGCGGTGAATGTTCGGTCGGGATCGGGCTTAAAGTCATGTCGGACTCCTATCTGCAGATCCCAGAAGGTGGCGATGCTGCGGCTATAGAGCAGCTCGGTTTCAGCCTCCTCGAACGTCTCTTCGTCTATCAACCATGTCCCCTCGCTCTTGAACCAAAGCTTGTTGTAGTCCGCGCCGACCCAGGCCTGCACATCCCAAAGCAGCAAGTCTTTTCCTTCTCCGGTCTGGCATTCCAGGCGGTCTCCGCTAAAAACGGCAAAGATCTCGTTGTCGTGAGCGGGCTGCTCGCCGAAGTTTTCCTGAGCCTCTAATTGTGCATCATCGGCGTATTTTCGAATCGCTTCACCTTTCTCCGGGTGGGTATCCACCTCATGATACTCTGCCGGAAAGTCGCGATCCTCGGGATTCGTAAAAGAGCTGTCCGCGGCCAGGGCGACTGCCGGCAAAAACGCCAAAAACAAAATTATCAACCAAGTTTTCATTGCAGTCCTTCTCCTTTCAAGCAACCCGAACGACCTGGAACATACCCGCTTCCATATGGTAGAGCAGGTGACAGTGGAAGGCCCAATCGCCCTTTTCGATCGGCGTGATCAGGGCGGAAAGCACCTCGCCGGGCTTGGTTAGAATGGTGTGCTTGAACGGGAGCTTATCGGTGCCATTCTCAAGCTGCATCCACATGCCGTGCAGGTGGATGGGATGCGCCATCATGGTGTGGTTGACCAAAAAAAGGCGCAGCCGCTCGTTGTGGCGGAAGAGGTAGGGCCCGGGATGCTCGCTGAATTTCCTGCCGTCGAAGGAGAACATGTACCGCTCCATGTTGGCGGTGATGTTGATGGTCATCTCCCGGTCGACAGTTTTAGAGTAGGGCTGGGGTTCAGTGGAGACAAGATCGTCGTAGGTTAGAACCCGCCAGCCGTCGCCGCCGAGGCCGAGGCCCGGCTCGTCAAGGCGGTATTTGGGATTCATGATTACCATAGCCACATTCGTGTTTCCCTTGTCCGGCTTGAAAGGAGTTGGCCCGTTGGGTCCTGGAATTCGCGGATCATGCTGAGGCGGATTGTTCCCGCGCCCCGTCTTGTCATGGTTCATGCCGGCCATCCCGCCGTGGGCCATACCTCCCATGCCGATATCCTCTAAACGCCTTACCGGGCGCGGGCGCAGTGCGGGTACCGCGGCCTCCATTCCCGCTTCGGGGGTCAGAGTGCCTCGGGTGTAACCGCTGCGATCCAAAGATTCTGCGAAAAGGGTAAATGCCCGATCTTCTCTGGGTCGCACCAGAACATCGTATGTCTCGGCCACCCCAATGCGAAACTCGTGAACCGAGACCGGACGTACCGCTTTGCCGTCGGCCATGACGACCTCCATGTTCAGGCCCGGTATACGAACGTCGTAGTTGGTGGTGGTGGAAGCGTTGATGAAGCGCAGACGGACGGTTTCGCCCGGGTTGAAGAGGGCCGTCCAGTTCATGTCCGGTGAGTGACCGTTCATGAGGTAAGTGTAGGTGTATGCGGTCACGTCGGCCAAATCGACGGGGCTCATGCGCATCCTGCCCCAGGCCGTGCGGTCTGCGACCGTATCGGCAAAGCCGCGTTCACCGATGTCGTTGAAAAAATCCCATACAGTGCGGCGCTGGAAATTATAATAATGGCCCACCAGATTAATGTGGCGGAAGATCGTCTCCGGGTCTTCGAAGGACCAGTCGGAAAGCACCACCGGGTAGTCCCGGTCGTACGCGAAGGGTTCCCCATCTTTCGGGTCGATGATCAGGGGGCCGTAGGTGCCGGTCTGCTCCTGGAAGCGGGAGTGGCTGTGGTACCAGTAGGTGCCGGCCTGTTTGAC
Organism: uncultured Desulfobacteraceae bacterium; assembly: GCA_964539365.1. GTDB lineage: Bacteria > Desulfobacterota > Desulfobacteria > Desulfobacterales > UBA11574 > S5133MH16. The sequence continues at coordinate 15,945 of CAZIIV010000018.1, forward strand.
GCGGTACCGGTATTCGTAGGTCTCACCCGGCTGGATGCCATCAAAATTCACTCCCGGTACACCGTCCATGCGAAACGGTACCAGGATTCCGTGCCAGTGGATAGATGAATGTTCTGTGTCCATCAGTCGGTTGGTCACACTGAGGATCACATCGTCGCCTTCCCGCAGATGCACCAACGGCCCTGGAACCGTGCCGTTGATGCCGGTGGATATCCCTTCACGCCCGTCGATCCGAATCGGTGAATACCCGATGGTAAGGTCGTAACGGCTTTTGTGGGCAGCTCTCTCGATCCCGGAGTTTGCAGTAAGCGCCCATGCCGGCAGAGGCAGGGCGCAGTGAAGACTCGCCAGAAAGAGCCCCGCCCCGGTTGCCTTGATAAAGTCACGCCGGGAGATGTCCTTATTAACGCTCATGCCACTCTCCTTCCGTGCATGCGCTTAAACGTCCTGCAAGTGCTGCAAACTCTCGGAAAGAGGTTGCAGCACCGCCGGACAGATGTTCAAGCCTTCTTATTGAAGTACGCCCTCAGATCGGATATGGCAGGCATTCCCCTGAAGACCAGTTCACCGTCCACCAGGATATTCGGCGACCCCTTTATGTTGTGTTTATTCTGGAGCTCGACGTCATCTTCCATGTACCGGATGGAATAGGGAATCCCCAATTTTTTCAGCTCCGCCTCTATAAGCGGGCAATGGTGACATGTTTTCGTTACTGCAATCTCAACAATCATTTGTTCTTCTCCTTAACCTTAACTTGAATCTCAATATCCCCATCGGCCACCACCCGGACAAGCCCAGCCGTGGTCTCCAAACTCCTGACGGCACTGGGTCAAATACTCGTCGTGTTTCCGATCCAATTTGGAGCGCAGCTCCGCTATTCGATCCGACAGCGCTTTTACCTTCTCAGGATCTGGGTTTTTCTGGTCCCAGAGCGTCTCCAACTCCATTTGTTTCGCGCTCAACTCCTGTCGTAGCGGTAAGGTCTCCTGCATAAACCGGGAGCGCATCTCGCGCCATTGCTCGCGCTGTTCAGGGAGCATGTCCTGCCAGCCTTGCGGGTCAGGACCCATCCCCCTGCCATACCCGCGCATCCCATGGCCCATGTCGCGACCATGGCTCATCATTCCAGATCCTCGACCGTGGTACCCCGATCCTGGGCCCATCATTCCCGGCCCCATGCCTTCAGTTCCGTATCCGGAACCTGAAGAGGATGGGTTTTGTGTCTGCACCGGTTGATTTTCAGCCGCCCACAAGGGGCCAGCCAGTAAAAGCGATATTGCCAGACAGCTCAATATTATATTTCTCATGATCAATCTCCTTTCTGTTCAGTCTTTGAGCCTTTTCATTCTTAAAGGCCATGGATTTTCGATGCAATGGAAGCTGCTTATAATCCCTGAGCCTCCAGTTTTTTGAGTTGTTCCTGATTGAGGACACCTTTGAGTTTACGAAGATAATCCAAACTCGTCAGAAACATCTCGGCTTTGGCTTCAGCTTCTTTGACGAACACCTCTTTGACTTGCTGGGGGTTTACCTCTTGGTCCCAACTCAGGCCGGCCAGCTCGATTTGCAGCTTCATGCGCTGCGCCCAAAGATCTGCCATTTTCTCCAATCGTTCCCGTGCCAGGCCGCGCACCTGGTCCCACTGCTCGGGTGTCAGGTTCAGGCTCTCGAGCATGCGGGCCATGTGAGCCATGCCGCGGGGATCGCCGGCACGGCCTTTCATTCCGGCACCCATTTGCCCCATCATTTTTCCCATACCGCCGGGCCCGCCCATCATATGCGACATCATCATGCGCATCATGCGTTGGTCCATCATGCCCATCATCCCCTGACCGCTCGCATCATCCGGTCCGGCCATCATTCCCATCATCCCAGGGCCGTTGCCGGATGCAGGACCCGGCATCTTGCCGGAGCCGGGGGATTCGGTTGAAGCCGGCTCCTTTTCCGTAGCGCCCGGTTGGTGGTGCTCCTCCACAGCCATACTGCTTTGGACCCCAATGAAACCGGATACCCCCAAAACAGCGATTGCAACCAATACGTTCATCATCAAAGATTTTCTCTTCATGCTTTGCTCCTTTCTCTCTGTACTGTTTAGTCCATGCCGAGGACCCCATAAAAAAATCCATTGTCCATATATCAGTTATGACCCTGCTCCGCCTCGCCATGAGCTGGAGATTCACTTCCATGACCATGCCCTGCTTCCGGGCTCATCTTTTGGGCCTGCCGACGGTATTCTTCAGGAGATTTTTGCGGAATCTCCATCGTCAGCGCCACGAGGCCATACAATTCGGGGTCGCTGTGAGTCGGGCCGAAGGCGGGCATTCCCGTCATCTTGATGCCGTGTTTCACGATCCAGTATATTTCCGCCCGACTGCGCTCTTCCTGCACATGCCCGGAGGTCATGCTTGGAGGGGACGGGTAAAAACCTTTGGCAAATTCCTCGGGTTGGTAGTCCGGTGCCCCATGACAGAGCCTGCACATTTCGTGGTAGTGAGTAAAAGCGGCTTCCATGAGTTTGGCGTCATCCAAATCCGGCTCGCCGACATCATCACTGCGTACTGAAATGGAGCGATCACGAAGCATCTCGATAAAGGATAGCGTGATACCCCAGTGGGGCTTTGTGGCAGCGATGTTGTATATGCCGGACCAGGCGAACAACAGCACACCCACTCCCAAAACTGCCAGTGTAATGACAATGCCCAACACATATTTCATCGTTCACCTCCGATCCTTATATTAAGTTCAGAATTATCTATCGCTTGCATCGAGGCGAGCGGATCAATTGCCGCAACCTCTAAGTTGCCATCGGCCGTTTCTTGAACGATGACATTGCATGGCAACATCGTGCCGACTTTGTCCTCCGCCTGTAGCGCTTTGTATGCAAAAGGAGGGTTGCAGGCGCCCAGTATTCGGTAATTTCTGAAGTCAACATCCAGTTTTTCCTTCAAGGCGCCCTTGACGTCGATTTCCGTCAAAATGCCGAAACCTTCTTCCTTCAGGGCCCGTGTTATTCTGGACACAGCCTCATCGAATCCTGAATGAATCGTTTTGCTGTAATAATAGGTCATAACCAGCTCCTTTCATCCCGACAAAATAGCTGCGACCGGACTCAGCTTTCAATTTCCTTTTTAAGTTTGTCAAATTCTTCTTTTGTTATCTCGCCTTTGGCGTATCGTTTCTTCAAAATGTCCATTGGGATTTCTCTTGTCGAGTTTATCGAATTTCCTGTTGTTTTGCCGCGATTAATAACAAAGTAGATGACGACTGCTATAACAACGATCAAGATAAGCCACACAAACATTCCTCCATAACCTCCCATCATATGATCCCATCCACTCCATCCATTCACGGATCGATTGACCGGCCGATGGGTACACCCGGAGAAGAACAGCATTAAAATCGCTGACATGAAGAAGGCAAAAGGCCTGGTTTTCACAGTTATACCCCCTGTTGAAGATTAGATCCACTCTCGGCCCGTTGATCAGATTACCGCCAAGACTATGTGAATAATGATTCCAAAGAATAGAACGCTTAGAGCAATCCAAGCCGCTGTTTTCTTAATTTTGCCGCCGCCCATCTCCATTGCTTCTTCTTTGTTTCGGCGGTGCCAGGAATGATTCAACCATGCCAACCAGCCAACAAGGCCCACGGCAATCAGATTCATCCAGAAAGTATAGTCCAGCTTGAACTGGGCAACGTCCTTCACCGCGTGCGCGTTTTCCGGTGCTACCCTCAAAATGGCAAAAGAATAGTGCAAAAGAAGCGCGGTGCACACAATGCTGACATACATGACCACAACAATATAAAGGGCCACCCGCCAGCCATAATAGCGGGCGTTGATTTGCACAAGGGGCGGGACCATCAAGTCAGAATAAATGAACCCCATGATGCCGGCAAAGAGCACCCCGCTCGAATTGAGGACTGTCGCAAGAGGGATGTTGCCCATGGAGCCGATAAACGTAGCGGCTGCGACGAATGGAGCCAGAAGCGCATTTTCCAGGACCACTGGAAAGTACAATGGACTTTCGGCGGCCTTTTCCGCCAAGAATATAGCCTTCCAGAAAGGGTCAGGCACCAGTACCGCAACGAACCCCGCGACTGTAAATCCGATGGCGATTTCCTCCCAGACCATGGCCCATTCCCCGGCGAACTTGTGGCCCACTAAGCGCCAACCTTCGGCGCTCCGGATTCATTCGCGCCAATTAAAGCCCTCTTCCTCGGAACCGGCTTCCCTATCCACCTTTTCCCGAGCCTTCTCCATCCAGCTCTTCGGGTACGTCCATGTTATCAGCAATCGGCTGATGGCAATCAACACGAGGCCTCCCACAATTTCAGCTGCCAGAAATTGCCAGCCCAGGAAGATGAGAATGAGGATGCCCAGTTCAATGACCAGATTGGTGGAGGCGAACATGAAGGCAACCGCGGCGACGAAATGCGCACCTTTCATGACCAGCGCCCGAGCCGCAGCCAGTGCCGCAAAGGAGCACGAGGAGCTGATAGCCCCGAAAGCGGTGGCCAAACCGACGCTTTTGGAATCCGTACCACCCAAGTATGGCGTGAGCCTACCCTTGGGCACAAACGCCTGTATCATGGCGCTGATAAAGTATCCCAGCACGAAAGCCCAGCCGGATTTCCAAAAAAAACCGGCGGACGTCTTGGCCGCCTCGCCGAATGAGACCCAAAATACATTATGAAAACAGGATGTTAATACCTCGATTTTTTTGATAGCATCATCGTTGGCAGTCAACAGCTAACTTTTCATTTTTTATAGCATAGCTTGTGAATTGAAAATGGCCTATAGGGCGAACCATGTATTTCCCTAATAAATGTTGTGTATTTCTTTCTATAGAGCTTAAACTTACTGAAAAAATTGGGTAAGGGAGAAAATTTGAATGCGGAATTTTCATAAACAAAATGTGCTGGAATTGATATCGATTATTTTTTTAACCTTTGTTTTTTCTTTCGATACCTCGATGGGCTCAGCCGGCAGAGTCCCGCGGTTCGCGGGATTAACCACTAGGTCGGCGGTTCGAGCCCGTCCGTGGCAATGCCGGATATGTGGCCGGCGGCATGCGTCGCAGCGCCACCTTGCGAAATCTTGCCGCTTCCGAACGCAAAGCCGTGGATACCTGCGCGGACTACCTGCTCACCTAAGGCCCCTTTCTCAAGTACAATCGTTATCTTAATCAAGGATATCCCATTGCCACGGGCGTCATTGAAGGCGCCTGCCGTCATTTGGTCAAAGACCGCATGGAAATCACCGGCGCACGTTGGAGCCTGGAAGGCGCCGAAGCTGTTTTGCGTCTTCGGGTCTTGCATGCCAGCCGCGACTTCGATGAATACTGGGTTTTTCATGAGGTCCGCGAGTTCGAGCGCAACCATCAAGACCTCTACGCCAACGGCGTTGTCCCGCCTACACTCAAACCGCGCGAAACTGACAAACACAATCATCTGAAAGTCGTAAAGTAAGGAGTATTCCATCTGATGGATCTTAAACCATATGGCATAAATTACTGCTTAAGGTCGTTCTAAAAGAGCCGCACCCAAATGATACCGCTGGCCTATGACTCCGGCGGGGTGACCACCTCCACGGTGCCGCTGGTAGCGGCCCTGGGATTGGGGTTGTCCGAGGCGGTGCCGGGGCGCAACCCGGCCCTGGACGGCTTCGGGCTGATCGCCTTTGCCAGCCTGTTTCCCATCATCGCCGTGATGGGATATGCCCAGATCACCCAATGGGCGATCGCTTTCAGGAACAAACGCCAAAAAGGAGAGGCGCGATGATATTCAAGATTGTTTTCGCCCCGGTGAAAACCCACAAGATGGACGCGATCGTGGACGCGGCCAAGAAGGTCGGCGCCACCGGTGCCACCATCATTCCAGCGCGCGGCACCGGCATGCGTGAAGCCAAGACCTTCTTCGGTCTGACCCTGGAAGACCAGACCGACATCGTCATGCTGCTGCTCGAAGAGCACTTGGTGAGTCCTGTCCTGGAGGCGATCCGAAAAGCCGGCGAGTTCGACAAACCGGGAACGGGCATCGCTTTCGTGCTCCCGGTGGAACAGGTGATCGGCCTGGAAATCCAGCTCGAAAAGTTCAAGCAAGAGGTTCGGGACAAATATCTGTAAGGAGGGGTTATGGCAAAGCCGATCACACGGGTGAAGGATGTGATGTTCACGAAGGTGCTGAGCACCGACGGCATGGCCACGGCCAAGGAGGCGGCCGCCACGATGCGCGCCAAGCGGGTCTCCGAGCTGCTGGTGGCTCGGCGCAACGACGATGACGCCTGGGGCATCGTCACGGTCTTGGACCTGGTGGAGAGTGTCATCGCTGCCGGCCGCGATCCGGAGACGGTGTTCGTCTACGAAATCATGACCAAGCCGGTGATCACCATCCCGGCCGAGATGGACATTCGCTACGCCATCCGTTTGATCCAGCGCGTGGGTGTGCACCGCGCGCCGGTGGAGCACATGGGGGAGATCGTGGGGATGATCACATTGTCGGGCCTGGTCCTGGACAACGACCTTTTGTAATGGGTGGTTTCACCTCAAGGTTGCAGACTAGAAGCTGAAGCGAGTAGCCGCATAGACGTTGCTGTTCTGCTCGAACTGGCCGAAGAAAGCGGTGCGCTCGCCGTAGAAGAGATTGGCACCGAGCTGGAACTGCCAACGATCGGTATGGTCGTAGGTGAACTTCGGACGCAGGTAAGCGTCGCCTGTTGCGGTGGCGTAAATTACGAACAAGCCCACCACCAGCTGGTTTTGGGCCATCAACTCCTGGGTCAGGTCGAGGGTCAGCCACTGGCGGTTCTCCTCCCGGACGGCCATGCCCGGCGGCAGGCTGCCCAGGTACGCGTCGTAATCGAGCATGCGCTCCAGGTAGTACTGCACCCCCATGGTCAGATCGGTGACCACTTCCATTTCGTATCCTGCCAGAAAACGCAGTTGACTGTTTTCGACGAACGGATCGTTCCCGTCCGGGTCGTCCTTGCTGTGGTACCAAACGGTTTCGAGATTGCCGATGCCCGGTCCGACGGCGCCGCGGACACTGGCGCCGACCCCCGCCAGAGGCGGAAAGATGCGTCGGCCGGTCTGTCGGTCGGTTCCCGAGGGACTTTTCCAGAAACCGTCGTAGCCGTAGGCGGCCACCTCCCAGGCACCGATGGTGCGGTAAAGGCGCAGGGCGATTTCATCGTCTTCGAAGTGCGTGTCCGGCCGCTGAACCTGGAGCGGGTTTGCCTCGCCGCGCATCCGCCCGGCAGCCGGATCAAAGAACGAAAGGCGCTCGCCGGAGACGTAGCGGTCGGCATCGAAGCGGGGGGTGTAGACCACATCCAAGTTGACTGGATCGCTGTAGAACGAGGCCTTGACGGCATCCGAGGGGGCTTTGAGATATTCCAGGTGGCGCCCCAGGAAGAAGGACTGGTAATCCTTGGGAAACAAATCGTTCAGAAAAATCAGGTTGCCGGTGCCCCATGTGAGTACCTGGCGACCAGCCTTGACGTCCAGAAAGTTCAGCGGCGTCAGGGAGAGCCACAGTTCGCGCAGATCGAGCCAGCCCTGGCCCCTTTCCAGGTCGACGCTGCCGCGGTTGTCGTCCAGTGTGTCGAAGATCAGATCGCCGGTGACTTGAAAGCGCCCGCGGGGCAGCAGATCGGTCAACGCACGGCCGTACCTGAGCTGCAGGCGGGCCTCGGCCAGGGAAAAGTCATCCTGGTGCGGGTCGTCCTTGACGCGCGCGCCGCCGCGCACTTCCCAGAAGCCGCCCAGCCCCGGCGGCAATTGCCAGCCGGTTTGCTCCGACGATGGCTGGTCCGGGGCGGAGGCGGACGGCGCATCCGCGCCAAGCCCCGACGGCAGCTCGGGCTGCACGGACGGTTGCGCATCGAGACCGGAGGGCAGGGCCGGTTCGTCATCGGACGTTTGCCGGGGCGCGCTGTCGGATTCTCGTTGCAGCCCCTGCGGCAAGGCCGGCTCCGCCGCATGGCCTGGCGGCGGGCACAGGGCCACCAGCAGCAGGAGGCAGAAGCCGGCGAACAACCGATGGGCCAATTTGGGTGACAGCATCATCGCGTTTACTTTTCGATATAGGACATGGGGGGCTTGCGCAAATAGCGCTGGGTGAAAATGTCTTTGGGTAGCACGACATCGTAGCTCACATCGTTGTATTCGATGGTGGTGTGTCCGCCGGTGCGCAGGTCGGACATCTTCGATTTGGTGACGGTCATGTAACCTTGGATCTCGGAGACGTTGAGCACTTTGTAGCGGCGATACACCTCGCCGCGCTTGTCGTAGTAATCGGTCTGGATCGGCAGGAAGGTGTCGCGGTGGATCCACATCTTGTAGTGGGAGAACTCGACCATGTCCGGCTGTTTGGGGCGGTTGTCCAGCACGAAGTAGGTGTCGGTGGTCTCTACCAGTTCGTGGGTGTCCTCGTTGGTGCTGCGGCCCGAGACATCTTCGTAGAAGAAGTGGGAGCCCACGAAGCTGCTGCGTTCGTCCGAGGCGGCGATGCGCTTGACCAGGTCCAGATCGGGCAGGTAAAACCAGCGGTCGTCGCTCTCGCCCAGGGCCACGTGTTTCCAGACCATAAAGACGGTGTCGCGCACGTCCGGTGGGGCCTTGAAGTAAACGAAGAAGCGCTGGTCGCCAGTGATGTCGTCGTTCGCCTCGCTTTCCCCCGAGCGGTCGTCCCGCCGCAAAATAGTGAATTGGCGTGTCCGGGTGCGATCCTGGGCATCGACGATGCGCATACTCACATCGGCCCGGCCATCCTTGCCCTGGTAATAGGCCACCCGGTTGGAGCTGGCCACGATGGTCTCCACCGGCGGCACATCATTTCCATCCGATTGAGCCAAGGCCGGCGCACCCGCGGCAGCCGACCAAAAGATGAAAAGCAGACACACCCATCGGCCTGTCGCTGTTCCGATCATAATTTTTCCTCCTTTCGTTCGATCCATGCGATCCTTGTCTGAAAACCCGTTTTTCTAAAGCTACCTTTCTTCTGTAGCAAAACGCTCCGTCCTATCCTTTTCGCCGCGTGACATCCAAAGGCACGCCCCGCCCAACATTACGATAAGCGGCAGGCTGATCCAGGTCATGACCGTCCAACCCACGGCGAAGAACTTCTGAATATTGACCAGGACCAGGGCCAGGGCCGTGGCCGAGGCTATAACGCAGGTGCCCCGGTAGCACAGGGTGCAGGCGCGCTGGGTGCGGGGAAAGAGCAGCTTTTCCAGCAGGGTCATCGCCGCCGGCAGGATCAGCAGCGAGGCCAATCCAGCCAGCAGTAAAATGGCGGCGATGAAGATACCCACCGTCTGGTAGGGTACCAACGGTGCCAGCAGCAACGGCAGAAAGCCAACGCCCACAACGATGGCATTGCGCGAAATGGCCCGCGCCGGTTCGCCGAATACCGGGCCGGCGGTCTTTTCCCACGAGCCATGGTCCTGGTACATCATCCGGCTGCGGGTGAGAAAGTGGATGGCATAGTCCACGGCAAGGCCCAGGCTGAGGGCCGACAGGACGGCCACCGGCATGTCGTAATCCTTGCCAATCAGGCCGGTGAGCCCATAGATCATGGTGATGGTTACGGTCAAGGGCGCCATGCAGAGCAGGCCCCACAGGGCCGAGCGGTAGAGCAGGGTCATCATCAGAAAGACGGCCAGGAAGCTGCCCAGCAGGGCCTTGAGCATGCCCTTGACCATCTTTTCCTGCCAAACCACGTTGATATAGGTCAAGCCGAACCAGTCGTGCTGCAGGGGCTGGGACGGTGCCAGGGATTCCATTTGCGCTTTCAAGGCGGCGGCCGCGTCGGCCGGTGCCTGAGCGATGGCCCGGGCCTGGTCCGGCAGATCCACCTTGGAAGCCTTCACATAGGAAGCGATAGACCGCAGAACCGGACGGTATTGATCCGGGTGTTGTCGCACCATGGCCACGGCTTGTGCCTCGTCGGCCTGCCAGAACCCGATCCAGCGGTTGACGCTGTCGGCCACCCGGCGCATGTCCCGGTTGTCGCCGCTGGTCAACTGCAGCCAGACCACGGCACTGCGATAGTCGGGGGTGACAAAGTGCCACAGGTCCTGCGGACGGTGACTGTTCTGGAACTGCAGCAAGCTCTGGGCCACGGCGCCCTGCGTGTCGGGCACGCGCATGGCCTCCTCGCGGGTAATGGTGCGGCCGTCGCGTTCCACCCCCACCAGCAGTTCGCGGTGCACGGTTTCCACGATGTCGGTCACCGAATTGGATTTGCCCACCAGGTCGCCGAGTTCCTCTTTCAAATAGGATTGCAGGGCGCCAATCCAGCGCAGGGTGATCGGCGTTTTGAAAATCTGCGCTTGTGCCGCCGGCGATTCGTCGCCGGTGGGTGTGGAAGCGGCGGTCTCCGCCGAGGACTGTGATTGCGGTCGGCCGCCCAGGCCCCCGGGCAGTTCCGGCTCGTCCGCGGTTCGGCGGTTCGAACCGTCCTGGTCCAAGCCGGCGGGCGGCGCCGGCTGCCTTTGGCCATCGGCGGAAGTTGTCTTGTCGGGCGGGGAGGCCCCGACGCCGTTCAACCCGCCGGGCAGGGCAGGCTCTGAACCGTCTTCCGTTTGCCCGTCCGGTTTCGGGGGTTGAGGATTTTCCCGCTCGC
>CAZIIV010000018.1:26670-29445 GCA_964539365.1 uncultured Desulfobacteraceae bacterium
GAACCGTCTTCCGTTTGCCCGTCCGGTTTCGGGGGTTGAGGATTTTCCCGCTCGCCCTGTTTGGATTGCTTTTGCTCAGACGGCAGATTCGGGGCGTCGGCCGGACGCAAGGCGAGGTAGGCCATGTAGGTGCCGCCGAAATGGTCGTTGAGCACCCGGTCGGCCGTGCGGATGGGATGCTCCGGCTCGAACCATTTGGTGGGGTTGTCGTTGACCCGGATCTGACCGATACCGTAGACGGAGACCATCAGGGCTGCCACGGTTACCCCCAGGATCAGCTTGGCATGCCGGTAGGTGCCCCTGCCGGTAGCCCGCAGCAGCCGACCGAGCAGGGTTAACTGCTCCGTATCGCCGGAGGCGTGCCTGGCGCCGAAACGGTCCAGTGTCTTCTGGGGCAGCGCGGCGATGAAGGCCGGCACCAGCAGGATCGAACAGAGCCAGGCGACGATCACGCCGAAGGCCACGAACAGGCCGAACACCTGCACGGGCGGAATCGGCGCCAGGGCCAGCGAGGCGAATCCCACCGCGGTGGTCAAAGTGGTGTAGAGCATGGGTGTGAACAGGTCGCCCATCAGTTCCACGAGAGTTTGTTTGCGGTCGCCGTTTTTCTGGTAGCGGTCGAAAAACTCGGAGATCACGTGCACGTCATCGAGCACGGCGATGGGCACAATAAAGATCGGGATCATGGAACTCATGATGTGCACGGTGTTGCCGGTGATCACCAGCAGGCTCATGGTGGCTGCCGTGGCGATCATGGCATCGTACATGGCCGGCAGGATGACCACGGCCGACCTGAAAAAGAACCACATCAGCAGGAAGATGATCACCATGGCGATGGGCGCGGAGATGGCCATCTGCTTGAACATCTGCACACCGAAAGTGTCTTCGGCCACCGGCAGACCGGTGATGTGGTAGGCCAACGCCTCTGTTTCGAGCGTTGCTACCCGGCTGGGAACGATATCGCGGGCAAAGGCCGCCTCCACCCAAAGACGTTTGAGCCGCCGTTGTTGTGCGTCGGTAAGCTTGCCAGGCGGCGCTTCGAGCAGTCTCAGACCTCTGTCCGCCAGGCGTGTGCGCATCGGCTCGGTGGGCTGCTGCCAGACACCTTCGATGGGTCCTTGCATCCAGGTGTTGAGGTCTGCGGTCAGGCCCTCGAGCGCTTCCTGGCGGTTCTGGTAAAGGCGCGCCGCCGTTTTTTGGACGTCCAGAGGGATGCTTGCGGCTTCTTTGGTGTCGTGTTGGTCGAGCAGGCGCTGCCATTTCCTGATTTCCGATTCCGCCTGCCGCACTTTCTCCTGGGTTTTTGCAGACAAAAGGGGCCACAGACGCTGCACCAGAAGGTCGTCCGCCTGGTCCCCGGCAGCGGCCGTCAGGCGGCGCAGAACCTGGTCCAGGCTGCCGATCTCCGAGGGAAAGAGCTGGGACGGGTCGGCGATCTTCTTGCGCAGCACATCGTAGATGCGGTAGCTGACGTCCTTGGTGGTGAGCGGCAGGTAGAGCGCCACGGCCTGGCCATCCTCGGAGACCAGGGTGCCGCTTAGAAAAGGAATGTTCAGCGCTTTGCGGCGCACCTCCAGGGCCTGCGCCTCGGTTTCGGGCGGCTGCGGCATGAGCCACTCGAACCGTACCACGCCCGCGCCGCCCGATTCCACGTTGTCCACCATGGACGGAGCGATCATGTCCACCTCGACCACTCCCTCGCGCTTGAATGGATTTTGCGGATCGCGCCACTGCAGCCCCCGGGCGAATTGGCTGAGGGCATAGATCTTTTCCAGGGCGGCTGGTGTGAAGACCCCTTCGGACCGCCCGGTGCGGTCGACCACGCCTACCACGATCATGTCGTTAAGGGACATGATCTCTTTCATGCGGTCGTGAAAGACGCGCACCGGCTCCTTGTCCGGCAGCATGTTTTCCGGGTCGGTATCGATTTTCAAGGGGTTGATTATGGTGAAGGTCAGCGGCCAGATGGAGGGCAGCGTGGCCAGAACGACCAGGACCAGCGTGATGCCAACGATAGTCGTGGCGATGAGTCGCTTGTGCTCGACGGCATACCTGCCGACGCGTTTTCCGGTAGACATACTCTTTTCGCTTTCGGTTGATGCGGTTCGTGGTTACATTGCAGCCTATAAAAATCGCACGGTCGGCGAAATACAGCCCAACATGCATTTTGTGTCCTGTGGGGGGGTATTGTTTCGATAAATCGACCGACATACGGACAATGTCAGGAGGAACCTATGTATCAGCGCATCGAATCCATGGAAGGCGTCTTTGTGGGACTGCACATCCAGAAAGATATCAGCGACCCGGAGAACCAGGAACTGCTCGACTTGACACGGATATCCGACTTGCCGCCATTCTAATACCATTCGGCAGGCTCTTCGGTACCTTTAATGTTAAAACTTTCCCGCAGGACGCGAAAAATATAAAGACAATACATTCAATTCCTCCTGATCACTCCACCACTACTACGGCACAGTTTCGGGCATGGTTGACGATCTTATTGGCCACGCTGCCGATAAGAAACCTTTTAATTCCAGGCACTTCCCCTCGGCCTAAGACGACAGTGTCATATCCTTCGCTTTCCATCTCATTTAAAATATCCTGGGCAACACCCTTTTTACGTTCCACAATCTTGGTCTCGACATTTTCAGGATTGATACCTTTATCTACCAGCGCCTTTCGGCCCCTCTCCAGAAATTCCTCCGCTCCAATGCGCTGACTGTTTATTCTGGAGCTCGACGTCATCTTCCATGTACCGGATGGAATAGGGAATCC
>CAZIIV010000019.1:0-29072 GCA_964539365.1 uncultured Desulfobacteraceae bacterium
GCAAATCCCCTCTGGGGATAACCAAAGCCTGGTCCTCTGGGCCAGGATTCTTTACGCCTTCCCGTATGCCTGGTTTCAGGTGGCAGGTACCAGCGCCTCTGTTCATCATTCCTGACACCTGACACCTGAAACCTTAAGCCAGCAGAATTGTCCCCCCCTGATATATACAAAAAGCAACAATCCACGCAAGGGATGTACTGTAAACAACGCTGAAAATCATCCATTTAAAAGATCCGGTTTCACGTCTGATGGCAGTTACCGTTGCAAGACACGGCATATATAAGAGCACAAAAACCATCATTGCCAAAGCTCCCTCGGGTGTCATGCCCGAAGATAACAGTGCGTTTTTCAGTGATGAAGAATCGTCTGTTTCATCTGCAGCATAGAGTATTCCCATGGTACTTACAACGATTTCTTTAGCAACGAACCCGGTAAGAAGGGCAATGCTGCCACGCCAGTCGATCCCGATAGGTGCAAACACAGGTGCAAGCATTTTTCCGATACTACCCATATAGGACTTTTCAGCTTTTTCAGCCTGTTTTGCCTTTATAAGTTCTGCAACCGCAACCTCCCGTTTCTTTGTTACCAGCTTTTTATCGGCTTCACCGGCAGTTTCAATCTCAGCATGATAGGATGCCTTGACCTCTTTGATTTTTGAGTTATAGTCTAATGAGTACGATATGTTATGAGGAAATGCCGACAGTATCCATACCACAACCGAACCGGCGAGGATAATGCCTCCCATCTTTTTTAAAAAGATCTTGCTCCGATCCCACATATGAATCAACAGACTTTTTATCATAGGGGCTCTGTAGGGCGGAAGTTCCATGACAAACGGTGCGTCAGCGCCTCTTAAAAGGGTGGATCGGAAAAGGCGGCCGGTGACAATGGAAAGTATAATTCCTGCCAGGTATATGCCGAAGATAACGGTCCCGGCTTTGGCCCCAAAGAATGCACCCGCAAGTACGATATAAACCGGCAGTTTTGCCGAACATGACATAAAAGGGGTGATAAGAATCGTAAGCGTTCGGTCTTTTTCACTTTCAAGGGTGCGGGAGGCCATTATGGCCGGAACATTGCACCCGAAACCCATCAACATGGGAATGAAGGATTTGCCGTGAAGACCGATAAGGTGCATGATCTTGTCCATCAAAAAGGCCGCTCTGGACATGTATCCTGTATCTTCAAAAATTGCGATACAGAAAAAAAGAATCAAAATGTTGGGCAGAAAGATGGCAACGCTCCCAACCCCTGCGATGACGCCATCCAAAAGGAAATCCTTAAAAAGATTATTCGGAAGAACATGGCCCAGGGATTCTGAAACAAAGCCAACCCCCATGTCGATCCATTCCATGGGATAGGCTCCCAGCGAAAAGGTTAGCTGGAACATGGCCCAGATAAAAAAAATAAAGATCGGGAACCCCAGAAATCGGTTGGTAAGAACCAGATCAATGTTTCGTGAAATATCGATACGTTGTTTTGTAGACGTTGTAAGTACTTCTTTGATGATTCCGGCGATAAATCCGTATCGCTCGTCCGTCATTACAATTTCCGGCTCGTCATCGAAACGATCCACGAGAAAATCGCGATGGATCTGCGCTTGTTCCAGAATCTTTTGGCTGTTTTCTCCGGCCTGGTTGAGGACACGCTTCTTTACGATTTTGTCGTCTTCCAAAAGCTTTATGGCTGTCCAACGGGTATTGTAGGGAATTGGCCCTTCCGTCCAGTTTTCAAGAAATGACTTTAGACTGGAAATCGAATTTTCAATATCTTTGCTGTATTTGACCCTCCGTTTTTGAGGAATTTCACAACTCGATTCCGCCAGTTCTATGGCTTTTTCCAGAAGGGTATCAATGCCCTGGTTTTTATTGCCCACGGTAAAAACCACAGGCACATCCAGAAGTTCAGAGAGTTTTTTACCATCAATTTTGAATCCCCGTAATCGGGCGACATCTGCCATGTTCAGGGCGAAGAGCACCTTGCAATTGATCTCTCTAAACTGGGTTGCCAGGTAAAGGCTTCGTTCCAGGTTGGATGCATCGATGATATCGATCACAACATCCGGACGTTCTTCCAGAACAAAGTCACGGGCAATAATCTCTTCTATGGTAAATGGCGTTAAACTGTAAGTTCCCGGAAGGTCTATAATTTTTAAATCATATCCGAATTTTTTGACATTGCCTTCTTTTTTTTCAACGGTTACTCCAGGCCAGTTTCCGACCTTTTGTCGGGTACCGGTTATACTGTTAAATATTGTAGTTTTGCCTGAATTAGGATTGCCTGCCAGGGCTATTGAAAGGCGTTTTTGATTCATTACGGATGATTTGAATGCAATGTTTTTTTGCGAAATTGATGCTGCTATTTGACATTATCAACAGTAATCTGAGCGGCTTCCTCAACCCGAAGTGATACATGATACCCTTTTACAATTAACTCGATCGGATCCTTCAGGGGCGCATATTTTTCAACATAGACCTCGGAACCTTTAACGAGCCCCATTTCAAGTATTCTTCTACGAAGAGCCCCGTTACCTCCGATATGAACGATTCTTGCAGTCTGATCTTCTTGTAAATTGCTTAACAACATGAATCAATCTCCCCTGATTACCTTATAATAGGTTCCACCAGTATCTTCTTTGCCATCCCGCGGCCTAGGGCGTACCGGTTGTAATCTGCGGCAACCACCAATTGCCCTCTGTCCAGGTTGGTAATAACATCTATCTTGTCACCGATTCTCAACCCCATGGACAATAAGCGCATGCGCGCGGTGGCGCCTCCGGTAAACCCTTTGATTTCAAACCGCTCCCCCTGTTTGGCATTGACGAGGGGTATGAGTTGGGCGCGATCTTTAAGGCATTTTGAACAGATGCCGTAGATTTCCATTTTATGCCGAAGCATGTGGAAATTATAAGCTGCAGCAATATGAACCTGCAGGTTTTCAAGCTCCTCGTTTTCAAATTCAAAAATATTTTTACATTTTGTACAGATCATATGATCATGATGTTGACCTAAGTGCCTGTGTTCATAGCGAACTTCTTCGTTATTGAACCTCCTTTTTTGGGCAAAACCAAAACGGCACATAAGCTTCAACGTGTCTCGAACAAAATCAGGAGTAAATTCATATCCGTTTTCTTCAAGAAGCTGAACAAGTTCGTCAATGGTGACATGGTGCTCGGTTTGAAGAAAAACCTCCAGGATATTGAATCTATCTTCGAAATGATCAATATTTTCTTGCTTAAAAAGCTTTTCGAATTGCTCTTTTTCTTTTTTATGAATTCGTTTCATATGGATTTCTTGCTAAATCATAGTGTTGGATAAAATGTCCGTGTTGGATAAAATATCCGAAAGTATATCACACGTAAATAATAACATTAATGCTTGATCAATGCATTGTCAATAAAGCAACTTTTTGGAAACGAAACAAATATCGCAACCGTTCCCGGTTTAGAGGTTCCTTGTTACGCTAATGCCGGGTCAGACTTCCATAGATCCTTAAAAGCTTGTCAGGCAGCTCGCGAACGTCGGATATAACATTGTGATGAACGTCCCCGTAGAGATCATCCAGCCTTGGATCTCCTGCAAAATTGACGGTTATGGCATGGGCATATATATTTTTCGAACGCGCTTCTAAAATGGCTTTTCGGGTATCTTCAGTCGCATAATTTTGTTTATAATCAACATCATTAGGAAACCCGTCACTCAAAACAATCAATAAACGGACTTTTGAGGAAATCTCTTTAAGCTGACGGGTCGCATGGCGGATGGCGGCCCCCATCCGAGTGCTCCGTTGGGGCGCCATGGCATTAATACGACGCATGACCGTCTCATCCATATGTTCATCAAGATCTTTTATACGAAAGTAATCTACGCCCAGACGGCCGGTCCCGGAAAAACCGGCGATGGCAAAGGCGTCCCCAACAACGTCCAGTGCTTCACAAAAAAGTACGATCGCTTCCTTCTCCACATCTAAAACGGTTGCATGTGAGTCAAAAACAGCGTTTGCTGTTGAACGGGAAAGATCGACAAGTAAAAGTACGGCAACATCCCGGGTCTGTTTAATATGTTTGATATACAGCCTGTCTGATGGAATTCTTCCGGCCTTTTTATCCAGGGCAAAGTCCAGAAGTGCCCGGTAATCGAATTCATCCCCTTCCAACCATTGTCTTAGTCTTATAAGCCCCTCGGGCTTCAAGAGTTCAAATGCATAGCGTATCCTTTTAACCAGACCTCTGTGATGGTTCAATGTTAACTTATAAAAGTTGCTCTCTTTTTCCATTAAAAATTTGTCACGCACTCTTACATGAGAATGAAGGTAATCCCGCAAATTGCAGTCCCATTCTTTGTGCCAGGAAACAGAGCCGGAAAAATCTTCTTTCTGAAGCACCGCAATGCTTTCCTTAGCGAAAAGCTTGGACAGGTCAAGCCAGGATAGGTCCACAGAAAAATTTTGTTGAGATGCCCCATGGGGGGTATGATTTTCCCGAAAACAGCATATCATTTCTTTAAGGTCCTGATGGGAAACCATACCGTTGTTTTCCATCAATCGTTTTTTAATATCCGACGTGTAGACTTCAATCCCCTGTTCCTCGAGCATCACCTTCAACGTCCTGGCCAACCGCTCATATTTCCGATATGCCGAGAAAAAAAGATCAGGTCTTAATTTTCGACCAAACGGGGTTTGCATGGGGGTGTAGAATTCTTTGATGTCTGTTCTAACATATGACGTTCGGTTCAAAAATTTTTCCATTTCCGGGTACATTCTGACAACAAGTTCTCCACAGGACTCGACCTTGGAATCTTTTGATATCATGGTTTCAAACAGATCTTTAAATTTTATGGTGTGAATATATGTTTCAGTATCCATACCAAAACGTTCTTTTTCTGACATGCCGAGCGCAATCCACAGATACAAAAGAAATACGATTTCACAGGGTTTATGGTTTTTAATCATGCGCCGTGCTTCCTGATGAAGCACGGGAAGACTCTGCCGGACAAGGCCGGGATACTGATGCTGCAGCCTAACTCTGATACGGCCATGTTCAAAAATGGTAAATAGGTCCGCTGCCAGCGCCGCAACCGGAAAATACAAAAAAAAACGTTCCAGATCGGATAGATCTTCGCGGTTTTGGATTAAACCGAATTCCAAATTACGATCTTTTAATTTTCCGGTCCCCCCACATTTTTCCATGGCTTTTTCAAGATCAAAATCAAAGGTGCCGAACTCATAGTGTCCGGCTTCAAGTCTTGCAAGACACTTATATAAGTTTATGTTTTCGGATCTATGGGGAAATACACTGATTTCATCCGGAAGGTATATGAACTTTCCGTCTGAACAGACAAGATTTTTTTTGTTGAATTCCGTTAGCAATGAATCCGGGAGGGAAGAAATTGGGCGTACTGAAACTGAAAGACCGGTTCTGGCCATGAGATAACGGTTGAGCTGCTGCCGGACCCGGGAGATAGGAATGGTTACCTGAAGATCGGTGAAAGTATCGATTCCGAGTTTGGATTCCAGTGAAAGAAATTTTTTTGCAAGTTTTGGGTTGCGCTTTAATTTTTCGAGCCCCAGTGAAACAAAACCGATTAGCGCCTCTTTGGAAAGCAGATACAATCCCTTCTCAAGTCCGTCCAAAAAGGAATCGGCCAGGTGAAAATCTGCCTTTATAACCCGCCGAAGCTGTTCTATCTGCCAGGTTCGCCGTGAACGAGAAAAGCCAAGCACGGCACCGGGCAGGACATGAGCAAAATGCTGGCTCCGAACATATGACATCTCCTGGGAAAAGGTATCACTCAGCAGATCAAGGGTTGCGGATGCGGCTTCCATGTGGTTTCCGTCTAATAATTTAGACAGAGCCTTAAGCGGATCTTTTAGGGTATATGTCCCCTTGTTCAACATTATTTCAAGGATTTGTAAAAATCGCTTTAAAAAAAGATTGTTCACGTGTTTTATCACCGGCACAAGATGCTCGGCCATGATTCGCCCCAATGTCGGACCCTTGCACCCGAAGTCGCGGACCAGATCCCGGTAGCGACAAATTCTTTTGCGATCAACCTCGCCAATCAGACTCGTATAACCGATTGCTATTGTTTGACCGAAAGAAATCTCCAAGGATAAACCCCATAACGTTTCTTCAACCAGCAGTGCAATGCTCTGGTTTGAAACCGGACAATCTTTTTGATTCAGGGCGGCGGTAACCGTCTTTGCCAAGTCCGGATCGGCAATGGCAAGCTGTTTGAGTGGATCTTCTTTGTGCATGGTTTTTTCTGCGCCGTTTCGCTGATATCTCGTTTGTGCTAAAATATCAGCGAAATGGTATTTTTTGTGAGTGTGTTAATTTGCACCGTCAGGAGGGGGCGCCCAGGATACCGGACAAAGACTTTCATCCGGTTATTTTGTTATGGATTCCTTTATTTCAAACATGTTTCCGTCATAATCCTCTATAAAAACAATCGGATAATCTCCACTGGGGATACGTTTGACGGTTAACCCCGCTTCCTCACACCTTTTTGTAAAGGATTTCCTGTCTTTGACTTCAAGACAGACGTGTACATAAGGTGCCTTCAATTCAGGATCAGAAACGGTAACAAAGACCTCAATCCTGAAATCCTCGTTTCCATAAAGGATTATTTCACATTCCTGAGATATGTCAAAAAGTTGTTTTCCAAGGGTCCTGTCAAGGGTTCCGGATTTTATCTTTTTCAGCCCAAGGACTTCCTCATAAAATCTGTCTGCATTTTCAATGGAACTGCAGACTAGAGCCATATGATCAAGTTTCATTATTTTTATTTTTCCTTAGCCAATGCAATATTTTTATATTGGAAACAGTGAGTTATTTCGATTTAACCCTATATTTAACCCTATGCTTAAAAATAATCCCTACACCCAGGGATACAAAAAAGGGGGGGAGATGCCCTGCATAAATTTTAAAGATAATGTATCTTATCCGCGCTCAGAAGCGCCTCTGCCGCCTGGGGCAACTTAAGGGGAACAATAAAATCCTCCAGATTTGAAACATCGTCCAGGTCTTTACCCACCCCATCGATGACGTGAAAGGTCCCGCAAGAAACAATATTAACGCCCAGATTTTCTTTTTCAAATCGGGCAAGCTGTTCGAGATTATCCGGCAGGTCAGAGGCATTGAGACCTTCAATCTGGCCGGCGATAAGTTCCTTGACGGAATCCTGAATGGCAAGTTTTGCCAGTTCGCCCTTTTTGGTCATGGCAACGCCTTCAGGCCCATAGTAAATGGATACATTTTCTATGTTGGCCAGTTTTTTTCCCAAAAATGCAACCACATAAGCGGCGTAATGGTTATACGGATGATCCACTCCGCTGTTCACAACGATTAAAAAATTTTTTACATCTGCCATAATCTACTCCTTTCGGTTTTTCCGTGCATATATAAGTCAGATCCCTTCTTCATTTTTTATTCTGATATTCACAAAAATGGGTCCCCCCCCTTTTTTTGAGTTAAGCCGCAGGATGCTTACTCTAACGTTGCATAAACAACGCAGCAAAAAAGGTGTTTTCATTGGATGCCACCAAAGGTTAGATTTTATGATGGTTGCTCCAATAAACGCAACGCCTTTATTTGAGCCGTTTAACGTATAATCTGCTGTGTTGTTTATGCAGCGATAGGGTTTAAGCGAATAACAGTTAAAAAGCAAGGGTAAAATCCGTACAAAACGCCTCCCATGGAAGGTTTTTCCCGGGGCGTTTTAATCGGGGCCTTTATTGGAAATTTCATGGTCCGGATCTGGAGTGCAAGTAAGGTAGCGTCTTATCTGTGGGCGACCCTGTTGAGCATACCCTTGGGCACTTTCTGGAATTTTTCAAGGCAACCCTCCTATCGAGCTTTGATTCGACCACATTTTCAGGAAACCTTGCGGTTTCAATATTGAACGCGCTGGATTTCGGTAGTTCATTTTTCAAGCTAATATAGTTAGTTTTTATTTTTCGATAGAAATTTGTGCATGTTCAGCACCAACGTGCCCAAGGATATTGGTTTGGATTGCTTTCCGGTGAAACACTTAAAAATCAACAACTCTTGCCCATTTCTGTTTCAGTACTTTGGTAAACCGCGCTTTTTTTGTGCTATCCATAATATCAAACCGGTAACCTGTCGTGTTTTTGACCGTGAAGACTGCCGCCGACGTCTCCAAGGCCGGGGCCTTCACGGTAACTAATCAATGCTCGAGGTTTTCCCATTTCGCTACAAGTTCTGTATGAAGGTCCACATGACCTTACATATCGAACCCAGGTTCCCATTGAATATCAATGGCTTGTAGCGATGTTATCTGCCTGCATGTTTAATTTGTTTCGTTCTTCAACAGGAAAACAAAATTTTTTCTTGACAGAATCCCAGCCCTATGTAATGTTAAACATATAATATAATATTTGTAACATTACATAGGTGATTTTAATGGCGCGTGGACAAAGTGGCCGGATCGTATTGGAGGTAACCCCTGAACTTAAAAACGAATTGTATTCTGCGATCTCAAAGAAAGGGATGACTCTCAAAGACTGGTTTGTCGATACTGCGGAACAGTACATAAAATATCAGGTCTCAGAAAAGCAGCTTGCATTCGATTTTATGTCAACCTCCTGCCAAGATGACGATAAAGAATAATTTGCAATTTTAGTAGTTGTTTTCGATTAAACAGACTTGGGATATTTCTCTGCAAAGTTAAAGGTTAAAAAGGACAGCTGATGCTAAAAACACTTGAACAAATACCCGTTACAAATTCATTAAGAAACATCCTTTGCAAAAACATGGTAACACGCCTTTTCCCTGAGCACCTCAAACTTGTTCCACAGCTCAATGAAGTCTACGAGCTTGAACTGGCGTTCTATGAAAGCCAAATACTCAGTGAAGAAGAAATACTGCAAAACGGAGCATATTTTGCCAGTGTTAACGGCAAGCCGACCAGGCATTTTCTGATTTGCCAAGGCGAACCGCTGAAACTTGCCGACCATTCATCATCCAGACTCAAATCATTTTTCAAAACCAATCAGTTCAAGACAGGATACGCCACAAATGGTCTTTTCCCATATCGGGGCAAGTTCCATCCGCAGATGATTAAGGGTTTGATCAACATAATGGGATGCAAGCCTGGAGATACGGTGCTTGACCCTATGATGGGATCCGGAACGGTCCTGATCGAAGCGACCTTGATGGGGATGGATTCCATCGGAATTGATGCCAGCCCTTTTTGCAGCTTCATGACGAAAGCCAAAATAGATGGTCTGCAAGTCCCGATAAACAATTTGAAAGCCGCTTTGGTCAATTTTGATTCAACTTTTAACTATTTCCTTGAGAGAGTAGGTGAACTGGAGGTGTCGAAACCTAAAGGACAGGTTGGATTGTTCGGCAAGCATAGCGGGAATGCAACACCGAAACTACCTTATGGCTGTAAGAGGCAAGATGTGCAAGATTTTCTTATGTTGGCGTTCCTTGATACAAAAGGGTATGCAGAGCGCAGCAAAAGAAAGCCATTCCGGGAACAGTTCCACGCAATCCTTGAAAGATACATCTTTGTCGCTGAAAAGATCCAGACGGTGTTAAATGGCTTTCAGGATGAGCTTGGAACCGCAAGGCCACGGACGGGTGATGCACGTGATATGGATATCGAAGATGAAAGCATAGATGGAATAATATTCTCACCACCTTACAGCTTTGCCATCGATTACCTTGAAAATGATGCCTACCATCTAAATGCCATCGGCGTAGATATTGTTAAGCTTCGGGAATCTATGGTCGGCCTCAGGGGGAAAAGGCCTCTTGAGAAATACGAGACTTACCTCTCAGACATGAACAAGGTTATCTCGGAATGTGCAAGAGTATTGAAACCCGGTAAGGTATGCAGCATCGTTGTCGGGACAAACAACAATCAGATCGGAAAGATCCTAAAAATTAATCCCGAGGAAGTCAAGGGCCTCCATGAACAGCTCACTGAAATGGCTGAAAACCATGGCATGAGCCTTGTACGGAACATAGAGCGCCAGATTACCGGCATGGCCAATACCATGCGCGCGGAGTTTATTGTAATGCTCCAGAAAAATTAGCCCGGGTTAGACCATGGCCCTTCCATTTGTTCCCTTTTCAATCCGCGGAACATCGGTGCTTGCATGATCATGTTCGACAGCTATAACAGCCAGGAAGCCTTCTTTTATGTTGAGGGCTTTCCACATCGGAAAATATGGAGCCAGCTCACGGAAGTTTCCAATACGATCTGTAAGATACTGGTAGAGTTCCCGTGTCGGCAGAATTAAAACCCCACCGATCAGAATCTCCTTCAGAAGCCCAACAGACATCTTATTGACTGCCCGGTGGCTTGATGAAATGTTGCCGGTCTCCCATTCAAGCGCGAAATATCTTTCTTTGGATTTGACGAAGCAGGTTGCATCAATCGCCCCGGGTCTCCTAACTGTGGCGATTTTTAGTGTGGTTTCAAGATCCCATCCAAAACTTAAAAGCTTTGCCATACATGCATTTTTGATGAACTTGACGCCGCTCCCTTCACCCCTCTTTTTCCCGGATTGTTTGTGAATCGTAAAGCTGCCCGAGCCGGGGGGCCATTCAATGGATGCAATCGCATGCTGAATCTGGTCATAGATTGTCTTCCATTCATCGCTTTTTGAAAAATCTCCTTTATCAATCAACACCTCCATCTTCACAAATTTCATGCGGCGGCTCCTATCCGTCTTAATTCAATAAAAACCACCGAGAGTTTAATTTAAACCTAAATTTTTAACAAGGCATAAATCGAACAAGTGAAGACTACGACTCCTTCTGGAATCTGAGTTGCGAATTGTAAGTTTCGAGCTCCGAGGTCACAGGGATTTCAAATGATCAAGGTTTTACCCAACCAATCATCATTGAATTTTGTCATAAATGAAGATTTATGGCGTTTAATTCGAAGACCATTTAACTGTTACGCGACCCCGATCTTGCGCATTCAATTTTGACAGCTCTGGGTTTCAATAGTTCATTTTCCAAACTAATAAAGTTAGTTTTTGTTTTCTGCAAAAATTGTGCACATTCAGAATGGGAATCCTATAACTACTGAAATTCTATGGTATATTTGACGAATGTATAAAGAGGGAATTGTCAATTTTTCACAATTTGATCGTACAAAGTTTATACAGCCACAAAAATAAGAAAATAATTTTTACTTTACAAGGTTTTCGGATCAACCGGGTAATCTTTATTGAAAAGGTACTTTGGGAGTGGTATTTTTAAACCATAGGATCGGTTTACAAGGCTGGATTTGGATTGGTTGAGGTTCTGTAACGCGGGGTTGATCTATGACACAGAATACGGACCTTAAAACTGGAATTAAAAAAAGTGACAAACATTGTAGCGGTTGCTACTGCGACAAGTTTTAAATATATTTAGATTGAGTTAAAAAACTTACATTTTAAGAATTAGGAAGGACAAGCAAAATGACGTGTCTTTGTCAAAAAATTGCTGGTAAGGATATCGAACTGTCTCCAACCTGCATCGGCAACCTTTGGATATTCGATAACCTTGATTCGGAAGAAATTGAAGCACTTATCCGTGAAGCCTTGAGAAAAAAATCTGTGAAAGGTCAAGTGCTGTTTTTTCAAGGAGAACCGGCAGATGAAATGTTTCTTATCAAAGGCGGGAGAGTCAAGCTTACCAAGGTTCTTGAAGACGGTAACGAGCTCACCCTCGATATTCGTAAAGCCGGTGATTTTGTTGGTGAAAACATGTTTTCAGAAGAGGGCCAATATCCTGTAAGCGCATACTGCCTGGAAGATACGCTTACTTGCGGATTCAGCAAAAGCCAATTTGAACAGCTTGTTTTGCAGCATCCCAATGTGGGTCTTCAGATAATCAAAAACCTGAGCGAAAGGATTTCGTGGCTGACCAGCCGCGTTGGAAGCCTTGCTGTAACGAATATTGAAGACCGCCTTTACCGTGTCCTTTCGAGCGTTGCCAAAGAGCACGGTGCTATGAGCCCTCAAGGAATCGTTATCCAATTCCCTTTGACTCATGAAGATCTGAGCTTTCTGACCGGAGCTCACCGGGTTAGCATTACTCGCGCAATGAAGGCACTTAAGAGTGCTGGTAAAATTATTCATGAGGACAAAAAACTCATCCTGCCCTCTCTGGAAATTGCTTAGCTGTATTTTTTAACCATTCAGATGCCAAATAATCCCGCGTCACTCCCTATTCAGTTTTTCTATCTTTTTGAACTTAATATCCCTTCGCTTTTAATATGTTTTTTAAATCAATTATTTTGGACTAGAAAAAATATTCCATATTGTAACAGTTGCTACAGACACGCTTTCATATATTGATATTATAAGGGTAAAGCTTAAAAAGCAGGAAAGGAGGAGATCTAATGCTTTTAGGATTTAATGGAAGTCCAAAACCCGATAGTAATCTACGAAGGATAATTGAGGTGATGTTAAAAGAATCAGGTAAAGATTATAGAATATATGATTTGGCAAAAATGGATATTAAGCCATGTGTGGGATGTGTCAAATGTGCCAAAAACAACCGATGTGTAATGAAAGACGATATGTTTCCTTTGTATGATGAAATTGTGGAATCAGATGCTATTGTTGTTGGAGCGGTAGTATATTTTAGAAAAGCAAATGGGTTTACTCATAATTTTCTTGAAAGATTATTCCCTTTACGCCATGTAAATCCTCAGACCATGGGAAAACCCGCTGTGTCAGTAGCTGTAGGAGGTAATGAAGCTGAGATTGTGTCTGATGAAATTAGTTATCACTTAAATAGTTACTTTAATTTTGAAATAGTTGATAAACTATTCTACAATACGATGACACCTCCATGCTTTATATGTGGCTTTGGAACAACTTGCCAATATGGTGGCCCAGCACGGTGGATGTCTGCAGAGGAGTTTGAAAATTTTACTGAAATTACGCCTGATATGTTCAAAAAATTTGAGACAGATCCAGTAATCGTAAATAGAGTAAAGGAAATAGGAACGCGACTGAGTCGTTTATAATTTTATCTTTAGTGAAGTGATTGCCCTTACTTATCATGAAAAGTTGGATGGGAGTGGATATGCTAATGGATTGAAAGGCAAAGAGATCCCAAACCAAATAAATGAGTTGCTAAACATTACTAAGAAAGAACTTGTTTCTATAATTCCTATTGGGTATCCTGATCAGTCCCCCCCGACTCCTCCCCGCAAAGAAGGAGTTATTAAGTGGATAGGTTTCTAAATCAGCCAATCCAAATTGGTTTATTTCCAATCTTTGAAGTTTTGGATGCTTGTTGAATATTACGGTGGAACGGGATGCTGGTCGGAGAGAAGCGGAGAATCCGTTTCAGCGGGTATGAATGACTCAAATTTGAGACAGGCGTCGTGTAACACGTTCTTTGGTGCTGCATTCTTTGCGATAGCAAGCCAAACTTGACAAAAACACCACCGTTGATTATTTAATTAAAAAAATATAGCACAGAATCTTTACATCGAATATCAATGGGTTGTAGCGATGTGACCTGCTTTGCCTCTCACCTAAAATCCGCATTAACTTTTTTCGAGAAAGATAAATTTTACATAATTACAATGCGCTATTGAGGAGTTGTTATTTTCAGTATCCACACACCGATAACGGCCCAACTACCCGAATAAAAGAATGAAATCCGGATTTAAAACTAAAAGATATCTTCGATGAGATCATTCAAGGTTTCCTGAAGCCCGGTATCATCGGTTAAAGGAAGACATATGGCGGACCGGCACGCATCGTGAATCGGTATGTCCCGACCGATCAACTGAGCGGCATAAATTAAAAGCCGGGTGCTGGCCCCTTCGGTAAGACCATGCTCCCTGATATTCCTTATTTTTTGTGCCAGAGATACCAATTTCAAGGCGGTTTTCATATCGATATTTCCTTCATGTGAAACGATTTCGGCTTCTTTTTCGGATTCGGGATAATCGAACTCCAGTGATATAAATCGCTGGCGCGTGCTCTGTTTGAGGTCTTTCAATACCGATTGATATCCCGGATTATAGGATATCACCATCGTAAAATCCGGATGGGCATGGATCGTTTCTCCTTTTTTATCAATGGAAAGGGTTCGCCGCATGTCCGTTAAGGGATGAATCACAACCGTTGTATCCTTACGAGCTTCGACGATCTCGTCCAGGTAGCAGATGGCGCCCATGCGCACGGCCCGTGTTAACGGACCGTCAACCCATACGGTTTCATCCTTTTTTAAAAGGTAGCGCCCCAAAAGATCGGACGCAAACAGGTCTTCATGGCAGGCAACAGTAATCAGGGGGCGCTTTAAATGATACGACATATATTCCACAAATCTGGTTTTACCACACCCGGTAGGTCCTTTCAGCATAACGGGAAGCCTGGCGTCAAAAGCAGCTTCAAACATTCTGATCTCATTACCTGTTCCAAGATAATACGGCTCTTTGGTAATCAGACGGCTTCCGGTATCCGATTGAATTTGGTGTGTCATAAATGGATTACCTCACAATTAAATGTCTCATAACTCATATAATTTGTTGAAAATAAAAGCATTTCTAGACTTATATTTTTAACCCTGACATGGAAATATGGAATGCTGGAATATTGGAATATCAGGGATAAAGGCGGAAGTAAGACATTATAATTGTAAAAAACTCCTTCAAACCCATTATTCCATTATTCCACTATTCCACTATTCCCTCCGGGCCGGAGGCCAATTGGGGCGAAGCCCCTAAGTTCTGCAAGTTTTAGATTGTATTGACATGGTTAATGTAATAGTTATGTTAGCAGCACTCGAAAATCATTAACCGGCCCAGAAACATATACCGAATTTAAATGATAAACAACCCCCATAACATACATCGACTTGTATTTGAAGATAAAGAGATCACTCTTTTGGGAACCGCACACGTATCAAAAGAGAGTGTCCGGCTGGTCGACCATATAATAAAGTCGGAAAAACCGGACACGGTCTGTGTTGAGCTGTGCGAAGCCAGGTTCCAGTCTATCCGCCAAAAAGACAAATGGCTGGAAAAAGATATCATCAAAGTTATTAAGGAGAAAAAATCGTTCCTCCTTCTTTCAAATCTTCTCCTGGCATCTTTTCAAAAACGAATTGCTGAAAAATTTGACATTAAACCCGGGGAAGAAATGATAACGGCCATTGAAGCCGGAGAAGCCGCGGGCGCACGAATAGATCTTGCGGACAGGAATATCCGCATCACCCTGACCAAAACATGGCGGGTCATGGGACTGTGGGATAAAATCAAGCTGCTGGTTCAACTGTTGGTATCCATGGGAAAAGTCGATGACATTAGCGAGGAAGACATAGAAAAGATGAAGCAGGATGATGTGCTTGAAATGCTTCTTGCCGATGTGGGGAAGTCACTTCCGGTATTAAAAGATATACTGATTGATGAGAGAGACCAATACCTGGCCTACAAAATTCGGACGGCGCCGGGAAATAAAATTGTTGCGGTTGTGGGCGCAGGACACGTGCCCGGGATAAAAAAATATTGGAACCAAGAGATTGATGTCAAAGCGCTTGAGCAAACCCCGCCCAAAGGAAAATTATCCGCAACCCTGAAATGGATGATTCCCATGGTCATACTGGTGTTAATTGTTTTAGGCTTTTATCGTGGCGGGGCCAATGCAGGAACGGATATGATAACATGGTGGGTTATGGCAAACGGTATTCTGGCAGGTCTTGGCGCCGTTATTGCTTTGGCTCATCCTTTGACCATACTCTCTTCGGTTTTGGCCGCCCCGTTGACTTCCCTGAATCCCATGATTGCCGCAGGATGGGTTGCCGGGCTTGTTGAAGCCTTTTCACGAAAACCCAAGGTCAGGGATTTTGAGGAATTACCGGAAGACATACTCTCCATAAGGGGATTCTGGAAAAATAAGATCACGCGAATTCTTTTGGTGGTGGTTTTTACCAACCTGGGAAGTTCTCTGGGAACCTTCGTTGCTATACCTTTGATGGTAAACGTATTCTAATTTTTGAAAAAGGCTTCTTGCTGTCCTCGAATCTGGCAGAACTTCGTTGGCCTGACTCACAATTGAACTCAATAACCAACAATCTTGATTTACACCCCAATTGGAATGTTGGAATACTGAAATAAGATGGAGAAATTTTTAAAGGTCTTTTAGGCTTCCGATGACGGCAGTATTCTCACGATGGTTCTCCGCATTTCTCTGCCGTCTTTCAATTGATGGGACCTGCAAACCGTTTTCAGGCGCCCCTGGGCAAACAGCTTTACACATTCCGGATAAAGTTCCCACTCCAGTTTCAAGCCTTTTGATCTAATGGAATCTATGGTGTCACCTTCGAGTATGTCATAAGCCTTCTGGCCGATAATGGGCCCCGAATCTTCACCGTAATCCACAAAATGTACCGTACATCCTCCAACTTTGCATCCATATCGGAATGTGTCCCCACATCCGTCTACACCGGGAAACGCCGGAAGCAATGCCGGATGGATATTCATGATACGCGGAATATCTGAATCCGCATTTACCCTGTCGATAAAATAAGGCGATAAATTCCTCATATAACCGGCCAATATTAGAAGATCGAATGGATAATGCCTCATTGCGTCAATAAGCTTTGCCTCTGCAACCGCCCTTGTAATGATGAAGGCTTTCACGGTCTCAGAGTCAGCATGAGCGTTAAAAAGAGTCTGTTTTGAAACCATATCGTTAAGATCAAAATCGTCCGGAGGCACCACCGTTGATGGATCTGTTTTGAAATCCCGAATAATGGAACCATAATCCACCACAAACGTAGGAATCCCAAATCGGGTCCCTTTTTCAAGACCGCGTGCATTGGGAGTATCCGATCCCACGAATACTATTTTACCGTTTATCTTACCCGACTCACAGGAATTCATAATGGCCTGCAGATTTGTCCCGGTTCCTGATATCAGCGCTCCGATTCGGATGGCTCGACCCATGTTACGTCTCCCTATTCAAAAGAAATGAAAAAGTAGAGAAATCATCAGCAAATCCTGTTATAATAAATTCAATTGATATAAAAAAAAGAATACCAAGAAAAATCTTTCCGGTAAAGATTTTAATCACTATCAAACCGGCGATCCATGAAAAGTATCGTTTTCAAATTTATTATCCTCACGGGAATGTTGCTTGGGTTGCCCATGCTGGGTGTAATTCTGGCAGGTTACCCGATCTCCCGGTATCTGGAGTTTCCTCCTGAAACCCGGTATGTTTGCCATGCACCCTTTTCACGGATTGCCTTCATCGCCTACGCCCTTTTCACCGTCGCAGTTGTTCTTCCTTTTATCATAAAATCTATTTTATGGATTCGTCGGAGTAAAATCAAACCATTTCCCCCCCATACGTTTCCATGGTGGGGATGGCTGGGTATTGTCACCGGTGCGGTCTCATGGATATTGGCCTGGACACGTTTTTCCTGGTTTGCCCCATATCAGGCTCACACATTTACGCCGCTCTGGCTTTCTTTTATCCTGGTAATAAATGCCCTCTGCCAAAGGCGAACCGGGCATTGCATGATGATGGACCGCACCCGATTTTTTCTTGTGCTTTTTCCCTTAAGCGCGGCATTCTGGTGGTTCTTTGAATACCTGAACCGGTTTGTCCAGAACTGGAGCTATACCGGAGTCCATTATAGTTCCTGGGAGTATTTTTGCTATGCAAGCCTTTCTTTTTCAACTGTACTTCCTGCGGTGTTGGGAACCCGGGAATGGGTGGCCGGAGCTTCCTGGATCAGGCAGGTAATAGCGGATTTTCGTCCTTTTAGGTTCCCGTATCCCAAACTATTGGCCGGAGCCGCACTACTGACGTCCGGTGTAAGCCTGGCCGCCATCGGCGTGTGGCCGAATTATTTTTTCTCCCTGCTTTGGGTTTCTCCTCTAATTGTCATTGTATCGCTTCAAACCCTGACCGGAGAATGTACAATCCTGTCGGGGTTAACCGACGGAGATTGGAGCCCGATCATCTCGTCCGCAACCGCCGCTCTTTTTTGCGGAGGATTCTGGGAGATGTGGAACTACTACAGTTTGGCCAAATGGGAGTACAGCGTTCCGTACGTTCATGGGTTTCAAATCTTTGAAATGCCGATTTTAGGATATGCCGGATATCTTCCGTTCGGCTTGGAATGTGCGGTTGTCGGAGAGTTGCTGGAGAGGTGGATGCGGTTCCGCAACACAATATAGTTTTTTTGGATGCATTACCAGTTTGTTAATTTCTATCCAAGACTTTTTGGTTTCAGGTTTCAGGTTTCAGGTGTCAGCTAATTCGTTTGTTACTCCTGACACCTGACACCTGATTGCAAGGCTTTCGCTCAAAAAATGAATCAGTTAATGGGTGAAAACCATTTTAACAAATCGGTAATGCTCCCGTTTTTTTTGTATCGTCGTTACATATATTGATTTTTTTTATTGACATGCAGCAATATATTGAAGTAAACGCAAAAAAATGATGATATGTAAAATACATTTTGTATATTTTTCCAATACTCAATATCACATGTTTCACGAAATAAACCGATCTGTTTCATTTTTAAAAGCTTTTGAACCATGATAAAAAACATCGGATTTGTTTCAACCCGGTTTGCAGGCATTGACGGCGTTACTTTAGAATCGAGTAAATGGGCCGATGTTCTTGAAAAAAACGGTCACAAGTGTTTCTGGTTTGCCGGGGAACTGGATCGGGACAGTGATAAGAGTTGTCTTGCTCCTGTAGCGCATTTCCAAAATGAACAAAACAAATGGATCAATGCGCAGGTTATGGGGCAAAAAGGCCGCACGCTGACGGTTACCCGCGTAATCCACGATTTAAGATCGCTGCTTAAAGTCAAGCTCTACGAATTCATCGATCATTTCAACATAGACCTCCTGATTGCTGAAAACGTTCTTACTATTCCCATGCACGTCCCCTTGGGGCTTGCATTGACCGAAGTCATTGCGGAAACCCAGATCCCAACCATTGCTCATCATCATGATTTTTACTGGGAGAGGATCCGTTTTTCGGTAACTGCCGTTAACGATTACCTCCGAATGGCCTTTCCCCCCAAGCTCGACAATATTCAACATGTAGTGATTAATTCCGAAGCCCAGGAACAATTGGCGCTCCGTACAGGAATTTCTTCGATTATCATCCCCAATGTTCTCGACTTTGAAAACCCCCCGGTCTTGGATACTGGAGCGGCCCGTGTTTTTCGGAAATCCATGGGGTTAAAACCCGATGACCGGATGATTTTACAGCCCACCCGCATCATACAACGGAAAGGCATTGAACATGCCATCGAATTGGTCAAGGAACTGAAAGATTCCCGGAACAAACTGGTGGTGTCCCACGAAGCCGGTGATGAAGGCTTTGAATATGTGGAATGGTTAAAAGAATATGCCTGTGACCATGACATCGATCTTGGATTAATAACCACAAAAATCGCCGACCCCTGGTGTAACAATGGAAACGGTCACGCCAGGTATTCTCTCTGGGATGTTTATCCTTTTGCTGATTTTATCACATATCCCAGCCTGTACGAAGGATTCGGAAATGCCTTTCTTGAGGCCATCTACTTTAAAAAACCCATGCTGATCAACCGGTATTCGACCTTCGTCAGGGATATCGAGCCCCAAGGGTTTGATCTTGCGGTCATGGATGGATTTCTTTCAAGAAAGATCGTCCGGAGCGTTAAAGAAATTATGGACTCACCGGAGCGAAGGGAAAAAATGGTAACTTATAATTATGAGATTGCCGCCCGGCATTATTCTTATTCTGTTCTTCGGACCCGGCTCAACGCGATTATGAATTATTTTTTTGGTGATTCCGTAAAACAACTTACCGGCAAAGAGCCTGTAAGAAATAAAAACTTTTTAAATATCGAGCCGCAACAAAGCCTGAATAGACAACTGGTCAACTATAACTGAAAATCAATGCAGCGTCATACCGTCAACAATCTTGTGCTGATGATCCTGGTTTTTCTAATTTCAGCGCTTTTTCTTTCCATGATCCGCCAGTTCCTGATGGCGATCCTGCTAGCGGGCATCTTTTCCTCCATGGCGCAACCGGTGTTTCGCAAAATCGTCCGACTTCTCGGCGGGCGTCTAAACGTATCTTCACTGTTGACATTAATGTTGTTTAGTCTTGTGGTTCTGCTGCCTTTGACCGGACTGCTTGGCATTATAACGGCCCAGGCCGTGAAGGTAGGGCAATCGGTGACTCCCTGGGTGCAGGGACAGATTGCCGAGCCGGGTGCCTTTACAGAGTACCTGCAAAAAATTCCTCTCTACGAAGAAATGCGTCCTTATCATGACCAGATCATCCGCAAGACCGGGGAATTGGCAAGCAGAATCAGCACATTCCTTGTCAACAGCCTTTCGGCCGGGGCAGTCGGCACCGTCAATTTTATCTTCATGTTTTTTGTTTTTTTGTACAGCAGCTATTTTTTTCTGATCGACGGCAGAGTGCTGCTCGATCGCATCCTGTATTATCTGCCGCTTAATGAACGGGAAGAAAAACGTCTGTTAGACAGATTCACCTCGGTGACCCGGGCGACACTCAAGGGAACCGCTGTCATCGGCGTACTGCAGGGCGGATTGGCGGGCCTGGCCTTCGCCGTGGTGGGCATTGAAGCCGCGGTTTTCTGGGGAACGGTCATGACTGTTTTGTCGATCATTCCGGCAGTTGGTTCAGCTCTGGTCTGGATGCCGGCCGCCGTTATTCTGGCTATAGGGGGTAGTTACTTCAAGGCGGTTGGGTTGGCGCTATTCTGCGGCTTTGTCGTCGGCGGTCTGGATAATGTGCTGCGGCCACGTTTGGTCGGCAAGGACACCCAGATGCACGATCTGATGATTTTTTTCGGCACCTTGGGAGGTATCGCCCTGTTCGGAGTAATCGGCTTTGTGGTGGGCCCGATTATCGCCGCTCTGTTCGTGACGATCTGGGATTTATACGGAGAAGCATTCCATGATTTTCTGCCGGGCTCGAACAGCGGCAAGAAATCCAAAACAACTCAAGAAATGGGATCCGCCAAGCAGGATAAACCGACGGAGTCATCGCCAGCCTATGAAAAGGGAGCTACGCAAAAGGATAATCGACCCACAAAACCCTGACCGGGAATTCGGTGCCATCCGGACAAATCAGCGGTAAGTACAGGCGGGGAAGAACAAATATTAACCCTCCAAAAAAGATGCTCGATGGAACTATACGTTGGATTAGAGCAACTTATATGAGGCTTCGTAGTATTGATTACAAAGGTAATCAGCAGGCATATTCCGATTAAAAAATACAGATCTCGATTATCGGTTAATTCCTATTAAGCTCACATCTCAACGCAGGAAGCATAATTTCTTCAAGTCTCATTCTTTGCTTTTCAAGGATCTCTCTGTCTTTTACTCTGTCAAATTTGATCATTTCCCCAAAACGAAGGATCACCTTGCTAAAGGGTTTTGGCAGAAGAAATTTATCCCAACTGTTGAAATACCATGCTTTTTCCGCAGAAACAGAAAAAGGAACGATTACGGCATCAGCAGCATGTGCTAAACGGATTACACCGGGTTTAACAATACCTGAAGGCCCTTTAGGTCCATCTGTAATATGGAGTGCAAGTTTTTTCTTCTTTAAATGAGCAATCATTTTTCTTAAAGCCTCCATACCACCTTTTGAAGAAGAACCTCGAACCGGATTCCATCCGCTTCGCAAAGCTATCTTGGCGACTATTTCACCATCTCTGCTCTGACTGATCATGATACCCGGGTTAAAGATTTTATACTTTTTAAAAGGACGAATAGCGGAAAAAAAATGTTGATGCCAAGCGCAAAGCAAAACCACACCGCCATTTCTTCTACAATCCATCCACTCTTCATCGTTTTCAATCTTTAAACGAAGTGTCCACGAATAAAATAAAATTAATCGATAAAAGAAAGAAATAAACGCTTCCGACTCGAGAAAACGATCTGTCTTTATTCGCAAGATGGTTCACTCCATATACCTAATGGTAAGTATTTACATACAAAAATCTTGTGCGTTTCCAAATTAATAAGACTTGACGGGCGTTAAGTTGATGGCTTGTATGCCTTTAGGAGTTTCTTTTAATTCAAAAGATACAGGGTCACCCTCTTGTAAACCGAAATGCCCAAATTCCCTGATGCCCGATTTATGAACAAAAACGTCCCCATATTCTTCAGTGTGTATAAAACCATAGCCCTTTTTTTCACTGTACGATTTGACATACCCTTCCATCTAAAGTTTTTCCTTTATTTATATCTTGTGCAAATGCTCAGGAGGTCACTTTGAAGGAAAACCAAAAGAGAAAGGTTCTTTAGACAGGCTCCAAAATAAATACCAGAAATATACACAAGTAGTAGATGATATAATTCATCTAATT
This sequence comes from uncultured Desulfobacteraceae bacterium, assembly GCA_964539365.1. Classification (GTDB taxonomy): domain Bacteria; phylum Desulfobacterota; class Desulfobacteria; order Desulfobacterales; family UBA11574; genus S5133MH16. The sequence continues at coordinate 22,358 of CAZIIV010000019.1, forward strand.
TTTAATTAATCCATTCGTAATAATAAGTCAATAATCTGGAATGAAACCATATCAAACAGCTACCAAATCCATGTCGTCAAAAAACAGCTCCACCGAACCATCTTCGGATGAATTGTATAATCCCATGACTGATTCGGCGATTTTGGTGGAATATGGTTCGATGGGAAATATATTATGGGTCCGAAGGATTGCAACCAGGGCGTTCTTCCCTTTGGAGATGCAAGTCACTATAATCTCACTTTCATAGGTTTCTTCGCAAAGCAATGAAAAATCTCCCTTTTGCAGCATTGAAGGCGCCACTTGATTCAGATCTTTGTCGATGATTGCATATTCACTGATTTTGAGTTTATTTTTGGCACCATTACGAGAAATCACATATTTTTGACGCATATCCTTTCTCCTTTTCATTCGGTTTATATGCTTATAGATTCTCTCCTTCATTCTGGTGCAGATTTAGGTTTTCTTCTGATCTTATAGAATTTTTATCGCGTTTGCGTTGTCTCTTTTGTTCTTTCTTTTCCTTCCTTGCGAATTCTTTTTGACGTTTATTAAATTGATAATTTGATCTTGCCAATTTGTTACCTCCTTGAATGTTTTTTTTTTACTATTGACAACAAGAAAAGAATCTATAGGCAACCTTTTATTGAGGTTTAAGATCTGATGATTGCGAATTGTGAAAGTATAACTTAAAACCAAACAAAAGGGCATCCCCTCAATAATAGACGGAATGCCCTTTTTGCTCAAACATAAAGCTAAATCACAGTGACATTTGCAGCGGAAGGACCTTTTTGTCCTTGCTCTATGTCAAAGGAAACTCGGTCGCCTTCATTGAGGGATTTAAAACCGTTTGCATTGATTCCTGAATGATGAACGAACACATCCGGCCCATCTTCCTGCTCAATGAATCCGAACCCTTTTCGGTCGCTAAACCACTTAACAGTTCCATTGGTCATGATAACATCCTCCTTTCATAAAAATTTTCAATGTCGCAAACTGGAGGGTGCCACTTTGACAAATGGATTTTTCCTTCAGAAAGTAACTGTCCCGCAAATTAAACCGGACTTAATTGATTAAACATATAATAATCTTTATTCAGGAAGAAATCAAGCTAAATATTTCTATAGACAGCTTTTTTTTAGCGATGTTTTCACATCATAAAAAATGGATCCACGTCCAGTACCACATTGACATCGCGGGGGCTGATGTTTGCTTTATTCTCAAACCATATCTGGTGAAGAAACCGGTGAAGCTGTTTTATGCTCGGGCATTTTAACAGAATCTGCCAGCGATATCGTTTTGCGATCTTTGGAAGTGAGGCTTCAATGGGTCCCAGTATGTCCACGGACTTTGAAAAATAATGATCGTTTTTCTTTAACGTATGACAAAGATCCCCGATGGCCCGGGCATGGTGCCGGGTTTTTTCCCGGTCTTTGCCTGATATTTTAAGCTGGACCATCCTTGAAAACGGGGGATAATTCAGGCTTTTTCGGAAGCGTATCTCCTGGTTGTAAAAAGCTTCAAAGTCCTGATGTGTTGCAGATAAGATGGCGAAGTGATTTGGGTTGTACGTCTGGAGGATCACCCTGCCGGGCGCAGCTCCCCGCCCGGCTCTTCCGGCAACCTGTGCTAACAGCTGAAAGGTTCGTTCCCCGGCTCTAAAATCCGGAAAATTGAGAGAGAGATCCGCACAAATAATACCCACCAGAGTAATGTTGGGGAAATCATGGCCTTTTGCGACCATCTGCGTTCCCACAAGAATATCTGTGGTTTGATTTCTGAGACCTTTCAGGATGTTCAGAATGGAACCTTTTCGCTGGGTGGTATCTCGATCCATTCTTACGATTCTGGCATGGGGGAAGAGAGATGTGACGGCGGCTTCCACCTTTTCGGTTCCCATACCCAACAGCAGGATTTTTCCGGACCCGCAAGACGTGCAGTGTGATGTAGATGCCCGGGTATGGCCGCAGTAATGACATTTGTAAGCATTGACCTTCTGATGCAGGGTAAGTGAAATATCACAATTTTTACATCTTATGGCCTCACCGCATGCCGCGCAGATCGGATAACTGGCAAAGCCGCGCCGGTTTAAAAAAAGAAGAACCTGTTCGCCTCGATCAAGGGTTGCTTTCATTTCCCGATGAAGTTCCGGTGTGATGAACCGCCGAATTCCCCGAGAATCTCTGCTCTTGCATAGATTCACGACGGTGATCTCCGGAAGCGGGCGTTTTTCAATCCTGTTTTTTAATGTCACGGCCTTAAATTTTTCTGTGGTCGTATTATAGTATGATTGTATGGAGGGCGTAGCAGAACCCAGCAGAGCAACTCCGTGATTAAGCTTTGCTCTCACAATGGCAAGATCCCTGGCATTATATCGCAGACCTCCCTCCTGTTTGTAGGAGGGGTCATGTTCTTCGTCAACGATAATAATGCCGATCTTTTCGAAAGGTGCAAACACGGCGGATCTTGCACCGATAGCGATGGTCGCCTCCCGGCAAGCGATGCGCATCCACTGATCATAGCGCTCTCCGGCCGAAAGACCGCTGTGAAGAATGGCGATACACTTTCCAAACCGGGCTCGGAAACGACGTTCCATCTGGGATATAAGGGCAATTTCAGGAACCAGGACCAGCACGGAATAGCCCAAGCCTATGGTTGTTTCAGCAAGCTGCATATAAATTTCTGTCTTGCCGCTTCCCGTGACTCCTGACAGAAGGCAGGTTGTAAATTTCCGACCCAGGGATTCTGTTACGGTATGGATCACGCGTTTCTGTGCTTTAGTCAGTGTGTGAGCGGTGTCGGGTGCTATGGGTTCACCAAAGGGATCCCGGTACACCTTTTTCTGAAAAATCGAAACATGACCATCCAACTCAAGAGATTTTAGCACTCTTGAAGCAGAAGGAACCCGTTCTTGTAATTTTTTTATGGAGATTTCATCGAAAGTTTTGAGTGTCTCAATGATTTTTTTTCTTGAATCGGAAAGCTCTTCCACGGAAATATCTGAACCGAGTAATGATACATATCGCTCCATCTTGGGTTTGGCGGCCCCACCTTTGAGCTTGCGATCGCATGCAATAACCCCCCGTTTTTCCATGGAATGAATTAAGGCATTGGGGATATGCCGATTAAAGTCTTTATTAAGGTCTTTGAAGCGACAGATCCCGGTTTTCAGCCGGTTTAAGATCTGCTTTTCAAAGGATTCGGAACAATAGTTTAAAAGAGCGTCTTCCCCTTTCTCCGTAATGGCGATGGTGAAAAAGTCGTAAAGATTTAAGCCTCCGGGCAGAGCACATTTGATAACCTCTCCTATGGGATGCAGGTAGTACTCAGCGGTCCATCTGAAGAACGGAATCATGGATGAAGGGAAAAGCGGATTTTCATCTAGAATATCTAAGACAGTTTTTATCTCTTTCTGATCCGTATGCTTTGCTGAGCCCAAAATATATCCGGTTACCCTGCGCCGGCCGAATGGAACCAGCACCCTTTTTCCCGCGGCGACCAGTTCATGAAGAGTTTCCGGGACGCTGTAAGTATAGGTGTTGTATACGGGAAGTGCTATAGCGACTTCTATGTAAGTCAAAGATGATGCCATTTCTAATGCTCCCCCCTTTTCCCTTGACACTGAAGCCGCTTTTTTTTAAAATATACTTTAAAACTGCCTGTGAAAATTAGATATTTTATCAAACACCTCAAAACGATCTTGATGAAAATAAAATATAGCGCTATCATCAACATTTTTCAACCCTATCAAAATAAGGGTAAACAGAAACTCCTGTTCCGCACACAAATGTATTCCTATCATAAAAAGCGTATAATTTGTTAAAGGAGGAACATATGCATCGCATCGGAAAACAATTCATGATCTTGTTCTTAATTGCAGCCCTGATCTTTATTCCATTCGGGACTTCCGCTCTTGCGCAAAGCAAAAATATAGACAATCAGATTTCGGCTGAAGCCATGGCCGCGGACCTTTTCGTTATCAGGCCTTTGGGAATCGTTGCCAGTGTGGCGGGTACCGCCATTTTTATTGTATCTCTCCCATTTTCAGCTCTGGGAGGAAACACCAAAATCGCATGCCGGAAATTGGTCGAAGATCCTGCCAAATTTACATTTAAAAGGCCACTGGGAGATTTTTAGCGTTTTATTGTGTTTTTTCATCATATCATTCTTGGAACAAGGAGTAAAAATGGGATTAAAACACTATGGGATTAAAAATTTAACCCAATTTGCAATGGAAGTTATTCGCAGTTCAGGTAAAGAAGCGCTTTCCTATTATGGTAAAGGAAACCCCAATATTAAATTTGATGAAGATCTGGTAACAGAAGCGGATTTTCATCTCATGCAATTTTTTCAGGATCAGCTCAACAGTCATTTCCCCGAACATCAGGTATTTAGAAACAATCAGGCCAACAAAGACTATACTCATGATGAAAAGCGTTATTTGTGGATCTTTGATCCCTTAGATGGTGTTGCAAATTTTCAAGCGGGAATTCCCATCTGGGGTATTTCTCTTGCTCTTATCGAGAATTTTTGGCCCGTTCTCGGTATATTTTATATGCCGGCAACGGGTGATCTTTTTTATGCTCAAGCCGAACAAAAAGCTTTTCTGGGAAAAGAAGAAATCCACGTATCTGACAAAAAAACGATTAACGACGAGAGCCTTCTTTTCACCTACTCCCGGTTTCACCGCCGCTATCGATCCACATTCCCGGGTAAAATCCGCGATCTGGGTTGTACGGGTGCTCACATATGCTATGTCGCCATGGGTCGCGCAGAAGCTGCTGTTATTGTAAATGAGTCGTATCAGGATCTTGCTGCAGCAGGTATCATACTCCAAGCGGCAGGAGGAAAAATCTGTAAGATAGACGGGAGTGATTTTTTCCTTAACGAATACCTGGACGGTCAAAAGATCAATGATCACCTTTTGGCCATGGCTCCGGATATCTATTCGCAAGTTCGCAACAGTTTACATGAAATTTCTTAGGCAGGATCTAATTTTTGTTTTGGAAACATAATTTGTGCTTTATATGAATTTATGGATGGAACTCATTGGCGATCTTTGACAATCGAGTTAATGATTCGTCTGGTCAATTAGCCATTTGTTCACGGCGGTTACAAGATCCTGCTGATGAGCGCTAAAGCCATGATTCGCACCGGGAATTTTCACTACCGTAACCTGGATTTCCGGTGCCGCGCTTTTGAGGAGCCTGTCAGTCACGTCAGGGTTTGCCAAACGGTCAGCCAAGCCATGGACGATAAGAATCGGCTTGAAAATCTGGCTGATATTTTTGTATGGGTCGGAAACCGTTTTCGGGCCCCTGAGGCTTACCACATGGTTGGCGGTGTAAAGTGCTTTGCCCAGAGGTCCCAAATTGATCAGCATCCATTCGCCCCCTTTTCCCTTGGCTACGAGGTCCTGGGCCTGGGCGAGAACCTGGCTTGCAGCCTCCAGACCGAATATGCTTATATTCCATTCAAACAAATTGCCGGGAGGGGCGGTCAGGAGTATTCCTTTAACCCTGGAATCTCCGGTTGTCGCAACGTAGTAAAGCACACGATTGGTGCCCATGCTGTGACCAAAAAGGAATATGGGAGCGTAGCCGAGCCGGGCCATTTCATCCACCGCCACAGCAATGTCATAACGGTTTTCTTCAAACCGGTTCTTTTTAGGGCCCCGATCATGATCGCGCATATTTAGCGCCAGAGTAGTAAAACCGGAATCAGACAGGCGCTCCGGGAGAAAGGCCATGATGCCTGAATAGAAGTTGCCGCTGTAACCATGGACCATTACCACACCGGCATTATTCCGAACCGTACGGGGTTGGCGTAACACACCGGTTAGCGTGATCCCGTCGGCAGTTTGCAACCGAAGCATTTGGATCCTGACAGTTTTATCGGCCCATACCGACGGATTCAAGAATGTAAGGACGAAGAGAACGGCCAAAACAAAAGATTTGAGAAATCGCATGATTACCTCTTTTTAATATCAATTAGTGGATATGTAAGGTTTCTGAAAGTCTATATCTCTATAACACGAACAAATAAAGTAATTTTTTTGCGGCATAGTCACTCTATTCCAATTTTAGGTTAAACCAATAATTTCAGGAGGTGTAACATGCTTGTTCATAAAACCAATGTACAGGTCCTCTTCGGGGATACCGACCCGTATGGCGTTGTTTATTTTGTTGCCTATTTTCGTTATTTTCATCAAGGCATTGAAGAATTCCTGCGCCACATAGGGATATCACCGAAAAATTTTTTTCGCAACCAGGAAGAAAAATTCGGAATGCCCAAAGTCGCAGCGGATTGCCGCTTTTTTATACCGGCCTACTATGGTGATTTGCTTGAAATGCACACCTCGATCAAAGAAGTCAAGGAAAAGGCCATTGTTTTTCAGTTTCAATTTTACCGCCCTCCGGAGACTCGGCCGGCTGCCCAAGGGAGCGTCACCTTTGTGGCCATCGATCATACCTGGAAGGCCATACCCCTGCCGAAAATTATAGCCGAGAAAATAGAGGGACTTTAGGCGGGTCTTTTTAGATTACGTCTGGGATGATTAAAATTGTCCATAATATGGCTTTAAAAAATATCCCATATTTATTCCTTCCCGTATGCCTGGTGTCAGGTGTCAGTGCCTCTGTTCATCATTCTTGACGCCTGACACCTGACACCTGACACCCGAAACCTTAAGATATGGAACAAGAACGGGATTAAAATT